>DATGHU010000026.1 GCA_035307765.1 bacterium
CGGACAACTTCGAGACCGCACGATGCGCTTCGTCGCACTGGGTCCATCGGTCCACGGTTCCCGTCAGCGTGACCATACCATTGGACACGGTCGACTGAATCCGCTCGTGCGGCACAAAGACATTCCACTCCAGCGCCTGCCTAACCGCCTGCGCAACTTCGGTGTCGGTGCGCCCATAGCGGCTTGGGATACGGATCTGAATGTCGTTCGCCACATCCAGAACACCCACTACCTTGTGTGCGGCCTCTTGAGCGGCGATTCTCTTCGCATAGTTGTCCACGGTCCCGGTAAGCGTGACGACCCCTTTGTTGACCTCCACCCCCACATCCGTTGCCAGGACGCGACCGTCCCACTTGAGTTCGTCGAGGACACTCTTTTGAATCTCGGCATCGCTCCTCAACACTTTTTGAGTCATCGCCTAGCCTCCCCTCTTTGATCGACGATCTCCTCAAGTTCACCTCCCTCCGCCGCAAACATGATGGCCGTCGTTTCCACTCCCTGTGAGGAAATCGGTGGGGCCGAAGGATGATCGACCCACCGCGGCCACGGCGAGGGCAACCGCGTTCGGCCGGTCGTCGTGCCCGCCCACCGGATGACCGACGCTGTCCTCAAACATTGGGTCGGGGCCTACCACCTTGTACTCCTTGCCCGGACAGAATCAGTTAACCACTCTCCCTCCCATCTACATTCTCGACAGTAGGCTTCATAACCGGGGACGAGGTCCAATTCGGCCCCACACTGGGGACACCTGGCTTGGTCAGGCCGATTTTCGATCCTGGAACGCGTTGGTCGGCATCTAAATTAGCGTAGCCCCGATCTGATGGGAGCATCGTCCTGGGTAGACGACCTTTCGTAACAACCTTCTCGCTGCCCGCGGTTGCCATCGCCTCCGCTCCACAAAATCACAACTCCCGTCAATTCATAGGATAACTTCCCACAAGTCTGCAGACAATCGGGTCAAAACCCGATTGAACTTGCCAATGACAATCTGTTGCTCGGGGAAGCCGTCGATACAGGAGGAGTCCCACTCTGTTCCCAGCTCGGTACACCGGAGGCATGAAGGCGCTCACCAAGGATGGTGCCACAGAAGTAACGGTCTGCCCCGATCCATAAGTGAGAGGATTGGCCGTTCGGGCTTAAGTCCGTCGTATATAGAATACTTGAGTGTGCTATTTCGATGTAGTGATGTGATGAAAAGGCTGTGCCCCCAGAAGAACGAATGGCAAGGCGAGTTGCTCATCTCGCCGGGGAGGTCACAGCCTATGCAGTACATCGGGATTGATATTCATAAGCGCTACACTTTCTACACACAGATGGATGCGCTGGGGCAGATTCAGCGACAGGGCAAGCTGACCAACAGCCGCGAAACATTGGCCGAGTTCTTCGGGAAGGTAGCGGAACCGGCGCGCGTCGTGATCGAGGCCAGCATGAACTGGTACCATCTTTACGATCTGCTCGAAGATTTGGATATCCCAGTCACGCTGGCGCATCCTCTCCGGACGCGGGCTATCGTTGAAGCGAAGGTGAAGACCGATAAAGTGGATAGTACAATCCTCGCGCATCTGTTGCGGACCGACCTCGTCCCTGCAGCATACATCCCGCCCCGGGAGATCCGGGATCTGCGCGAGCTCCTGCGCTACCGAGCCGCCCTGGTCAAACTCCAGACCATGGTCAAGAACCGGATCCACGCCATTCTCCTTAAGCATGGGTATCAATGCCCCTACACTGATGCATTCGGGCGGCGAGGCCGGCAATGGCTGAGTGCGCTCTCTCTGCGGCCCGTCTACCAACAGGCGCTCGGTGGTTTCCTGAGCGTCCTCGACACGCTCAAGACCCAGATTCAAGCGGCCGCGCATACCATCGACCAAGAAGCCGAAGCGACCCCGGTCGTCGAGCAGCTCTGCACTCTGCCAGCGGCTCCAGGGGATGCCAAACGGGCGCTCTGCCGGATTGTAGGGTGGCGGGATGGCACAAACGATCGTGGCCGAATAGGAGTCACCACCTACGATCGCCAGGAGCTAAATTAGGTGGCGTTCGGGATTGGCCAGCGCCGGGCTCACGACGGAAGCGTTCGTGAGGGCGGCGCCACCTGAGCGATGAAGAACGCGCTGTTCTGCGCGACCGTGAGCACCAGGAACACGCTTTTCAGACGAACTCGGGGATACGCCTCGCGCCGGCGCGGCGGGCGAGAGCATGACACCCAAACACGTCGCCAGCACGGTGCAGGACCGCGAGCGGCTTTTGATGTGCACCTGAGTTGCTCGCAGCGTAGTTATCGAACGACCATGACGGGAAGATGGGCTCCGTGCAAGACGCGCTCGCTGACGCTGCCGAGGATGAGGCCCCCTATCTGGCCGAGGCCGCGCGCTCCCATAATGATCAGGTCCGCCTTCTTCTCGCCGGCAAGCCGGATGATCTCTGCGGACGGATCACCGGACCGATAGTCACGCTCAACCGGGACATTGGCGCTGACCAAGGGCTTGGCCGCTTCCTGCAGGAGCTCCTGGCCCGCCCTCTCGAGCGCCTCCTCCAGCCCGGCATAGTCCACAAACACGGGATCCCCAAGAACGGCTGATGCCATCACGGGGATGTGTCCGACGTGTACCAGCGTCACGTGCGCCTCACGCAACTCTTGCGCCAGCCGAACGGCGAAGTCCACGGCGCGCCTCGCATGCATGGACCCATCCGTGGCCACGAGGATTCTCATCAAGACCTCCCCCCGACGCATGCCATTTGGAGTGTCGACGCCATGACGTTCAAAGCTGGCCCGATGGCGGCTGACATCACGTCGCCATACGCGGATATAATTTGGCCGCCAGGCCGACGAAGACGGTGAC
Organism: bacterium; assembly: GCA_035307765.1. Lineage (NCBI taxonomy): Bacteria > bacterium. The sequence goes on from DATGHU010000026.1 coordinate 2,838, forward strand.
CGCGAGCAGGAAGACACAGAAATCCACCGCGAGGCCGAGCGTGCTGCTCCCGCCGTTGACCATCAGCGCGCGTAGGGGTCGACCTGGTAGGTCAGCGGGTTGATGGCCGAGAGCGCGCGCAGCCAGCCCGGCATCAAGCTGAGCGTCCCCCTGCAGGTCCCCCGGATGTCGGCGTCGTCGATCAGGGTCGGGAGCCGGTGCCGGAGGGCAGCCTCGATCTCTCCTCGGTTCTCCCTCAGCTCCGACGGGATCCAGTCCATCCCGAGAAAGTGGTAAAAATCTCGCTCCCGCTCGAACGTGTGCAGCGTGCGGCCCCCCTTGATGCCGTGCTCTGAGATCGAAAACCCGTTCCCCACGCCCCAGGTCCGCAGGGCGATGTTGTGTTCCCTGGGAGCCGGTGAAATGCGCGAGCAGCGAACCGTACTCCCTCCGCAGCAGAATCTCCAGATCCAGCTGCACCCCATAGGCGTGGATGATCGTGGCTTTGGAGTCCCCCCTGGCCAGCACCTGCTCGACGCCACGATGCGTGACGAACTGCTCGATCGCGCGTTTGGGATCCGCGGCGGCGCAGACGATGTCGATGTCCCCAAAAGTCTCCCTCATCCGACGCAGCGAACCCACCGCATGGGCCTGCGACACGCCAGGACACTGACGCAGTGCCTCAACGAACTCGCGCGCGATGGGCTCGGCAAACGGCAGGAGGATTCGTCCGGAGCGTCGCTTGAGTGGCGCAATCCCGGTCTTGATTCGCTGCCGGGTCTTCGCCTTGAACACCTTCGCGGCCCGGGGCATGTCGATGGCCTCCTCCAGGTCGGCGATGCTCTTGATCCTCAGCGCCTGCGAGAGCTTTTGCGCGGTCTTCGGCCCGATGTTGGGGATCTTCATCAGCTCCAGCGTCACGGCAGGGATGGTCTTCTTGATCCGCTCATAGTAGCGGAGGCGGCCGGTTTGCAGGAGTTCCTCGATCTTCTGGGCGATCGAGGCGCCGACGCCAGGAATCGCATCCAGTGCGGCCCGACCGCCTCGCCCGTACAACTCTCCCGCGTCTTCGGCGAGGAACTCCAATGAGCGGGCGGCGTTGCGGTAGGCCTTGATGCGAAAGAGGCTCTCGCCCTTGATCTCGAGCATCTCCGCGATCTCGTTGAGGATTCCCGCAATCTGCTTGTTGGTGAGGTATGTCCGCGCGGGCGAGGGCGCAGCAGTCGGAGCGGCCATGCGATGCCTCCCTCTAACGTGGAGTGACCTGGCCCTTGGTGGGGCCTTCACGACGAAGCGAGCCGGCCATCCTTACGTATCATCATACGGGGGCTGGGGAGCGTACAGTTACGGATACTCCGGCGGCGCGCTGGTGAGGCGATGGTTCACCAGCCGGCCCCTCATGAGGTCTCCGAGAAGGATGAGCCGCGTGGGATGCCACCGACCTCAGCGGTGTCCTGGCCCCAAACGGCACGCGTACGTCCGACACCTCCATCACCAGTCGTTTCTGATTCGGATTGGAGGGTGGCGCGTTGCACCAACAATCCAGCCGGGCGGGGATGGCTCTTGAACACGCGCTCACCCTCCTGACCGTGCGGTTTTCGCCGGCACAGTTTCAGACTCATGCGTGCGGTACTCGGCTTGATAGCTCACCGACAGGGCTTTTATGATGAACGCGAACGAGGTGGCTCCCGGATCTTGGTGACCGATCGACCGCCCACCCAGGTAGCGGGCCCGCCCCTTGGTGGCTCTCATGTTGATCGTCGAGCGGGCACCTTCTTCCGCCGCCCGCGACGCCCGTTCCAGGGCGCTCCTCATGTCGAGTCCCTCCTTGGCTGCTTGCTCCAAGGCCTCTGTCGTAGGGGCCAGCGCGTCCACCATGGTCTTATCGCCGACCTCGGCGTGCCCGATCGCCCTTATGCCGTCCAACGCCGCCCGGAGCGCCTGGGCCAAGTCGGCGACGGTCAGTTGTTCCTTGCCCTCGGCCTGAACCGCCAGGCGCGCGAAGACCGTACCGAATATCGGCCCAGTAACGCCGCCGATCCCTCCAATCAGCGATGATCCAACCATGCCAGAAATCGTGGCGATGTCCCGCTCCTGCACCGCGGGTAGTTTCTCGGCGACAGCACGGAAGCCTCGAACCATGCTGATTCCGTGGTCTCCATCACCAATGATCGAGTCCATACGGCACAAGGAATCTTTCGCTTCTTCAAAGGCTGTGACCATGCGATTCAGTGCCGCGACGAAATCTTTCCGGGTCAGTTCACTCATGCGGGGACCTCGCTCTCCGTGAGTGTCATGTCTGGGGGCGGCTCGAGTCCACGAGTGCCCTCCGGGGCTGTTGAATTGTCCACGCGCTTTCCACGCCTCGCCAGACTCACGTCTAGCCTCGCAACGATGCCGGCACCCTGCTGAATCCCGGCGACCAGGCCGGATCATCCCAGAGCGACCGCAACTCGTCGTCCAACCGCATGAGGGTGATGGAGCATCCCGCCATTTCCTGAGACGTGCAGCAGTTGCCGGCCAGCCCCTCGTACACATCGATGCCCTTCTCGGTCAGCTTCTGATATGCGCGCCGGGCGATGATGAACAACTCCATCATGGTCGTCGCCCCGTAGCCGTTGATCAGCAGGTTGACCTGATCTCCGGCCCTGAATGGAAGATCGGGCAGGATTCGGTCGATCATCAAAGCGCACGTGTCGTCGGCCGTCTTGAGAGTCGTGCTTTCCACCCCCGGCTCGCCGTGGAGACCCATGCCCACCATCATCTCGTTGTCGCCGATGCTGAAGATCGGGACGTCCGTCCCGGGGAGCGTGCACGAACTCAGTGCTACCCCCAGCGACCGACAATTGTCACGCGCTTTTGCCGTCACCCGGTACGCCTCGCCCAAAGACCATCCCCTCTCCGCCGCGGCGCCCGCGATTTTGATGACGAACAGATCGGCCGCCGTTCCACGCCGCTCGTCTTCCTGGCCGCGGGGCGCCGATGCGATGTCGTCCCAGACTCGTACCATCTTGACAGTGATGCCCTCCCCCGCGGCCCTCTCCTCGGCCAGGCCGAAGTTCAAATTGTCGCCGGTGTAGTTGCCGTACACACACAGGACACCGGAGCCGCCGTTGACGCTTCGGAGTGCTTCGAGAATAGCATCCGGGCCGGGGGACGTGAAAATGGCTCCTTGGACTGCCGCGTCCCCCAATCCCTTGCCGATGAACTCCAGGAACAGAGGCTCATGGCCGCTTCCCCCGCCGATGACGACCCCGACACGGCCGCCCTGAGGCATCGCTCTCCGGACGATGACGTTCATCCCCGGTATCTGACGGAAGTGCCGGCCGTTGAGGGCGACAAATCCCTGTACCAGCTCATCCGCGACCTGCAGGGGGTCGTTGATCAGCTTCTTCATTTTCATGGTCTTCGCCCTTTCAACCTCAAGGGACTCAACGGGAGTGCTGGGCAACGGAATCCCTCCTCTGCATGGCCGCACACTGCCTCGCATGCTCGAACGCCTGGATACACTTGATGAACGAGGTGACGTCCCACGAGGCCCGGCCGATGAACAGGCCGTCCACCTGCGGCTGGCCGGCGAATCCCGCCAGATTGCCAAGATCCACACTGCCCCCGTAGAGGATCGGAACGTCGGCCGCGACCGGACCGTCGTAGAGTTCTGCCACGGCCCTCCGGATGGTTTCGTGCATGCCGTTGGCGTATGCCGGGTCCGCGGGGGTTCCCGATTCTCCGATGGCCCACACTGGTTCGTAGGCAAACAACACGCTCCGCACGGTGCGCTCGGGCACACCCTTGAGGGCGATCTTGACCTGCCGGGTCACGGACTCCACCGCCACGCCGAATTCCCGTTCGGTCCCAGTCTCTCCGATGCAGATCAACGGACGCAGGCTGTGCTCCAGCGCCGCGAGGACTTTGCGGTTGACGGTAAAATCGGTCTCACCGAATGCGGCGCGTCGTTCGGAATGCCCAAGTTCGACGATGCCGACCCCGAGATCTTTCAGCATCAGCGGCGAAATCTCTCCGGTAAACGGGCCTCCACGTTCCCAGTGCATATTCTGCGCCCCCAGGTGAGCGTTGGAATCTTTTAACGCTCGGCGGACCGTGCTGAGCGCCGTAAACGGCGGCACAATGAAGAGGTTCACCCGGACATCGTTCTCGGCGAGATAGTCCCCGAGGGTCGCGGCGTACGCTTCGGCCTCGCTCAGGCGCTTGTTCATTTTCCAACCGGCACCCAGCCACCCGAAGCCCGCGGCTTCACGCGGATCGTGGCGGAGCGGAGAGACTCCCGGGTCGCTAGATGCGCTGGGCCGGAGCATGACGGTATCGCTCGTCTATCCGCGCGATCTTGGCGACCTTCGGGGACGAGCGTCCCCCTTGGAACTCGCTCGCCAGCCAGAGATCGATCAACTTCTTTGCCACGGCCGGGCCGACGACTTCGCTCCCCATCGTGATGATCTGGGCGTCGTTGCTCGCGCGGGCGCGCTCCGCCGTGTACGGATCGTGCGCGCACACCGCACGCACCCCGGGGATCTTGTTCGCGACGATAGCCATGCCGGCGCCGGTCCCGCAGATCAACACACCGCGATCGTATCTCCCCTGGCCGACGGTCTCCGCAACCATGAGCCCGATATCCGGATAGTCGACGGGTTCCGCGCTGGTTGTCCCAAGGTCGTCCACGTCGTAGCCCTTGTCCCGGAGATAGTCGCGAAGCATGTTCTTGAGAGGCAATCCAAAATGGTCAGAGCCCATCACGATCTTCCCGCGTTTCTCGTTGGCGTCGCTCATCTTCACGCTCCAATCTCCGCCGAGCGGTTACAAGAACATTCTCTGCCAAAGCGGCCGGGCAGAATATCCGTCCGAGAGTGTATCCGCATTCAGGCACCGACCTGATTCCGCCGGGGAGCCCGGCGGCATAAAATTTGTATGTAGTTATGTAGTGTAGAGAGCGTTCGCGATTCGTCGGCTTCTCAGCGAGAGGGGGTCCGCGTATGCATAAAGCGGTCGTCGTCTCCGGCGATGGTTGAGATCAAGGGGGAGGTGGAATGATGGGACATGAACGTGAGGCATCGATCCCGCGGCGTGAGCTTCTCAAGGGGATGACGGCGACGGCGGTCGCGCTTGGAGCCTCCGGCGGCCTGGTGCCGGCGCTGAATCGGACCGCGGAAGCGGCAGTCATGAAGTCGTACCGCTTCGTCATCGTTCCCAAGGTGGTTCACCCGTGGTTTGATGCGGTCGTCGACGGGGCGAAGGCTCAGGCCAAGCTCATGGAGGAAGCCACGGGGTCGAAGTTCGTCATCGACTACCGGGCTCCGTCGAAGGCGGACGTCGTCCTCCAGAACACCATCCTGGAACAGGCCGCGGCCACAAAGCCGGACGGCATCACGCTGGATCTGCTCGACGCAGCCGGCAACCGAACCGTGCTGCAGTCGATACAGCGCCTGGGGATCCCCGTCGTCGCCTTCGATTCAGTGGCACCCGAGGACCTTCACATCACCAGCATCCAAAACGATTTTGCCGAGCAGGCGCGGATCGCCGATGATCTGCTGATAAAGCTCCTGGGCGGCAAGGGCAAGGTCGCGATCATGCAGGGCTTCCCTACCGCGCCAAATCACCGGATTCGCTATCTGGCCCACAAGGCGAATTTCGCGAAGTATCCGGGGATTCAAGTTGTGGCGGAAGGCATCGACAACGACAGCATTGAGACGGCTCACAGACAAGCCATCGCCATTCTGGCCGCACATCCCGACCTGAACGGCTTCGTTGACTGCGACGCGGCGGGACCCATCGGCGTGAGCCTGGCCATCAAGGAGGCGGGCCTCACAGGGAAGGTTCTGCACGTCGGACTCGACGAATCTCCAAAGGAGATTCTGCAATACATCAGGCAGGGCGTGATGCAGGCCTCGTCGGCGACCAAGCCCCTCATGCAGGGGCAATGGGCGGTCCTCGCGCTGTGGATGCGAAAAAGCGGCATGCCGTTGCCCAAGAGCATCGACACCGGTATTTGGGTCATCACGAAAGACAACGTTGACACCTATTGGAAGACGTAGGCTGCAAGGCGGACGATTGCACGCGCCGCTCGGGGGTGCCCCGGCCTCAGGTGACCGGGGCCCCCGGGCGTTCCCATGGATGGGGTATGCGTCGTGCCGGTCCTAGAGGCGACGGGGATCACGAAGGCCTTTCCCGGCGTGGTCGCACTCGACGACGTCAGCGTGGCGTTCGAACCCGGGCGCATCCACGGGATCGTCGGCGAGAACGGTGCTGGAAAGAGCACGCTGGTCAAGATTCTGGACGGCGTCCTCCGGCCGGACAAGGGCACCGTACGCATCGAGGGCGAAGACGCCTTCACGCATCCCCGGCTCTTCGAAAAGATTTCCTACGTGCCCCAGGAGTTGCTTCTGTTCCGCCACATGACCGTTGCCGAGAACCTGTTCATGCCGTTCTGGACGTCCGGCGTTCACGGTCTGATCCGGCAACAGCGCCTGTTCGCGGAGGCTCTTCCGTGGCTTGACCTCTTCCAGATCGACGTGGCACCGTCCAGGCTCGCCGGCGACATCTCCGTCTCCAATCAGCAGTTGTTGCAGATCGCCAGGGCCACCGTCAAAGAGCAGGGCAGGATTTTGGTCCTGGATGAACCCACGACGAGCCTAACCGCGAAGGGCATCTCTCGCCTGTTCGAGGTGATCCGGCAATTGAAGAGCCAGGGCCGCAGCATCATCTTTATCTCCCACAAACTCGATGAAATTTCCGACCTCTGCGACGAAGTGACCGTCCTTCGAAACGGGGTAAAGGTGGGGTACTCTCGGATGGGTGATGTGGACCACCGCTGGCTGATCCGGCACATGTCCGGCCGCGACATCGACGAGGGACATGTATTCCGTCCGAGAACCCAAGAGCAAAGCATCGTGCTAGAGGTGGAGGGCCTATCGGGTCAGGGGTTTGCCGACATCAGCTTCTTACTCCACCGCGGTGAGATTCTGGGGTTCGCGGGCCTCGTGGGCGCTGGGCGGTCCGAGATCATGCAGACCGTGTTCGGCCGCCTGCCCGCCAAGGGCGGGAGGGTCCTGCTGGACGGCAAACCATTGAAGCTGGGCAACCCGCGCCTTTCGATCCGTGAGGGGCTGGTCTATCTACCCGAAGAACGCCGGCAACAGGGAATCCTCCCCTTGTTGAGCGTGCGGCACAACATCAGCATATCGACCCTTCGGCAGCTCACGACGGGAGGCGTAATCTCCGCCCGTCGAGAGAGCGCCCTCGTGCAGAAGATGGTCGATACCTTCGACATTCGTACGCCCTCGCTGGAACGACCGATCATGTTTTTGAGCGGCGGGAATCAGCAGAAGGTCGTCATTGGACGCGCCATGGCGTGCGTGCCGAAGGTGCTCATCCTAGACGAACCGACGAAAGGCATCGATGTGGGGACCAAGACCGATCTGTACGGGCTCATGCGGGACCTGGTCGAAGGCGGAGAAACGAGCATGATCTTCATTTCGTCCGACCTGGATGAACTGCTGAGATGCGCCAATCGCGTCATCACGGTATACGGCGGCAGAATCGTCGGAGAGTTCAACCCAGAGGTATCCGGCAAGACCGAAATCATTGCCTCGATGATCGGTGAAACCGTGAGTGGCGGGGTGGAGATCCTCCAATGAAGGCGGCGACGAAGGGCGCGACCGATGCTCAGGTGAAGTCCGCGGCGAAGGATGCGACCGCGCCAACGAAGCCCGCGGTGAAGGGCGCGGCCCCTGCCTCGCCGGCGGTCGTCCGGCTCGTGAACCTCTTCAAGCAAGGCAAGACCAGCGGGGTCCTTCTCGCCCTGCTGTTGATTATGGCCATCGCGTCCATTGCGTCGCCGTACTTCCTAAGTACGTTCAACATGCAATCGGTCATCCGGGCAATGGCGTTTACGGGCATGGTCGCGATGGCGCAGGCATGCCTGTTGATCCTTGGGGAACTGGACCTCTCGGTTGGCGCGGTGGCGGGGCTTTCCGGAGTACTCGGCGGCGTCTTCATGGTTTGGCTTAACATCGATCCGTTCGTGTCTTTCGGCCTGGGCCTCTTGTCGGGTGCCGTCTTCGGCCTGATGAACGGTCTCCTGGTAACGTGGTTGGAGTTGAACGCCCTGGTCGTGACGATCGGCATGACGGGCGTGTACCTGGGCATCAACCTCGTGATCTCGCAAGGCAAGGCCATCATTGATATTCCGCCGGCTATCTACTTCCTGGGACAAGGCGTGGTTCTCGGCATCCCCATGCCATTTGTGATCATGCTACTGGTGCTGGCCGTGATCGTCTTTGTGGCAACCTACACCCCGTTCGGACGGTACATGTACGCCATCGGCAACAGCCGGGAGGCAGCGCACATCCTCGGGGTGCCCGTGAACCTGGTGCGGACGCTCACGTTCATGGGGGTGGGCTTGGTGGCCGCCTTGGCGGGAATGGTCATGGTGGCCCGGTTGGGGACGTCGCAGCCCAGCATCGGGGACACGTGGGTGCTGGATTCTATCGCCGCCTCCGTGATCGGCGGCGTCGCGCTCACCGGCGGCGTGGGCAGCCCAGCCGGCGCGCTGCTCGGGGCTGCCATTATTGGGGTTGTGCAGGATGTCATCGTACTCTTTGGCGTTTCGCCATACTACCAGACGGCGGTAAGCGGCATGATTGTTGTCGGTGCCATCGCACTCGACGCCATCTCACGCAAGATTGCGCGGGCGAGGCAATGAGGGGGGAGGCGGCATGAAGATCGGGCTCAACTTGTCATTTGCGGTCAAGCGCTGGCTCGCGCCGGCGCCGCTTGCGGCCATGATCCGCAACGACTTCCGCACGGAGCATGTCCAATTCACATGGGATCTCGTCGATCCCTGGTGGCCCTCCGGCGAGCGCGACGCGATCGCCCGGAGGTGGAGCCGGGCCCTCAGACAGGAAGGCCTGCTGCTGGGAGGTACCTTCGGAGGGCTCGCTTCGTACACCTATCCGCAGCTTCTGGCGCCGACGGTTGAGCAGCGCCGGCTGTCGCTAGAGTTTTTCAAGCGGGCCGTGGATATGACGTCGGCGATGGAGGCCGCCTGCATCGGCACGCCGCTCGGCGGCATGAGCCACGAGGACGCGGAGGACGAAGGCCGGCGCAGGGCGATTTACGCCGAGGTCCTCGACCTGGTCCGGGAGCTTGCGTCCTATGCCAAGGCTGCAGGTCTGAAGAAGATCCTTGTGGAACCGACGCCCCTCTCCACCGAGTTTCCCAGTGATCCCCAGGGCAGCCTGCAACTGATGTGGGATCTGGAGGGGACGGCGGTCCCCATTCGGCTCCTCGTCGACTGGGGCCACGTGCTGTTTGAGCCGCTGCTCAAGGAGCGGGCGGACATGGGAATTTGGCTCGCGACGTGTCTGCCCTATATCGACTGCTTCCACCTGCAGCAGACCGATGGACAGTGGGATCGGCATTGGGGCTTCACCAAGCTGGGGAAGCTGAACGTGAACCTGATCAGGCAGACAATCGAGAGATACAATGCGGGCGATCGGATCCAATACGTGGAACTCATCTATCCCTTCGAGGAGACAGACGAGTGCGTCTATCAGGACGTACGAGAGACCATGACGATGCTGCAGAGCGCTCTTGGTGAAGCGGCGGCGTCCGCCCTTCGGTGAGGAGGTCATCTTCCCCGGCGCATGGGCCTGGCCGGATGACGTTTTGACCTCCTCCACCCCGCAAACGGCATGGAAACCGAGGCCGCTCCACACCTGAGCGAGGCGGCGCCCGGCTGTCTCACGCGCTGGCGCGATCGAGGAGGCGTCTGATGGGCGTTGGCCTGAATGTTCGGTCTCAGATGGTCGACGAGGTGCGCGACGTGTTGCTGAAGATCCCCGAGGCGACCACCGGGGCCTTCGCCGACCGCCTTCGCGTTGCGCAGCGGGTCTTTACGTATGGCGTGGGCCGAGAGGGCCTGGTGCTTCGGGGCTTCTGCATGCGGTTGTTCCACCTGGGGCTTGATGCCCATGTGGTCGGCGACATGACAACGCCGCATCTCGGCCCCGGGGACCTCCTGGTCACCAGTTCTGGACCCGGTTACTTCTCAACCGTCGCCGCGTTGATGGGCGTCGCACGCGCGAGCGACGGCAAAGTCACGATGTTGACGGCGAATCCGGGTGCAGAACTGCCCGGCAAGGCAGACGATGTCATCGTCATCCCGGGTCAGACAATGGCGACAGGCGGAGGCGAGCGGGCGTCGATCCAACCGATGGGTTCCCTCTACGAGCAGGCGATGTGGCTGTACTTGGACTACGTGGTGCTGCGACTGGCGCACCGTTTGGGCAAGTCCTTTGCCGACATGAGCCGTCGGCACACGAATCTGGAATAAGCGTTCTGAACTCGATCAGGTGCCGGAGATCGGGGCCCCCGCCAGCCTCGCGAACGATGGGCGAAGGGCCGGATAGAGCGCACGGTACGTTTCGTAGAGGGCGTCGTATCGAGCGCCGACGTTGGGCCGCGGTTCCGCACGGCTCGCTACGCAAAGACCCGCCTCGCACGCCGCTTCGATTGTCGAGAATAGCCCGGCGCCGACACTCGCGAGCAGCGCCGCGCCGTACGCCGCTCCCTCGGTGATGTTCATCACGACGACCTCGACGCCGAGGACGTCCGCAAGGATCTGGTTCCATAGCCGGCTTGCGGCGCCCCCGCCCGTGGCTCGGACCTGCGTGATCTCAACGCCCACGGCACGGATAATCTCGAAGGAATCACGCAGCCCAAAGGCGACTCCCTCCATAACCGCACGCACGAGATGGCCCCGCCCGTGCACGAGGCTCAACCCCACGAAGGCCCCGCGCGCGTTGGGGTCTGGGTACGGAGTCCTTTCCCCCGTTAGGTACGGGAGGAACACGAGCCCCTCCGCGCCCGGAGGTGTGATTTCGGCCTCGGCGTCCAACGCGCCGTAATCGACGCCGGATGCGAACGCCTGGCGCAGCCACCGAAGGGCACCACCCGCCGAGAGCATCACCCCCATCATATGCCACCGGCCGGGAACGGCATGACAGAAGGTATGCGTTCGAAGGCCGGGGTCGACCACCGGCGCATCGAGCGTGGCGAAGACAACGCCGGACGTGCCGATCGTCACGCACAACGGGCCCGGGCGTACGACGCCTGTACCGATCGCCTGCGCCGCCTGATCCCCGCCTCCGGCCGCCACCGGGGTGCCGCTGGCCAATCCAGTTTCAGCCGCGCCGACCTCGCTTACCGCCGCGCCGAGTACGGGTGACTCTGTCGCCCGAGGCATCCATTCCGTCGGGATGTCGAGGGCCGCGAGCACCTCGGCGGACCACGCGCGAGCGGTCACGTCGAAGAGCCCCGTGCCGGAGGCGTCTGACACATCCGTCGCGTGAACGTCCGTTAAGCGGTACCGCACATAGTCTTTGGGAAGCAGCACACTCGCAATCCGGGCATAGGCATGGGGCTCATGGTTCCTCGTCCACAGCAACTTCGGTGCGGTGAAGCCCGGCAGCGCGGGGTTGCGGGTCAGCGCGATCAGCCGTTCCCGGCCAACCCGGCGAGTGATCTCCTCGCACTCCGCCGCGGCGCGCTGGTCGTTCCACAGGATGGCGGCGCGCAACGCTCCACCGTTTTGGTCGAGCAGCGTGAGGCTGTGCATCTGGCCCGACAGTCCGATCGCCACCACGTCACGTTTGGAGGCGCCGGCCGCCCCGAGAGCCGCGCGGATGGCCACGCCCGTGCCACGCCACCAGGCATCCGGATCCTGCTCGGCCCATCCGGGCCTTGGGGTCTCAAAGGCATAGGGTCCGACACCTTGTCCTCGCACGTTGCCGGCCTGATCAACGATAAGGGCTCGGGCTCCGGTGGTCCCGACGTCCACCCCGATCACGAACCGCATCGCTGCACCCGGCCCCCTCCACAACCTGCAGGCTCTGGATGATCGTCGACCTCCTGCAGCTGGTCGTTGTGTTGCGAATTCGTCTGCGTCAACTTCACAAGCCAACCAGTACCCAGAACACCAGCATTTAGTATTTATATCTCCTGATCATGACAAAGAGCATTACGCCACCTGGTGCGGGGCACGATAGCGTAGGAGGGCACCGATGCCATCGGTGAGTTGGGAAGACGCTGACGGCCCGACAACCGCGATCCCGGCCCCGTGCCGGCGGGCCAGGGTCGGGAGCAGCTGCCGGAGCGCCACGCGGTCAACTGCTCCCCCGCAGCCAGGGCAGGTCCCGATCGGCGTGGCGCTCAAGTACTCGCATTGCGTACACTGCCAGATGTCGCCGTCGAGATCACGGGCCACCACCAGGGTCTTGACCTCACCCCGCATAAGGGACTCGAACGTGGCTACCCGTCCAATCACCGCGCTTCCATCGGCCTCGACACGAGCCAGCAGGGCCGCCACCAGCCCAGATGCTCTTCGTTCGAGGTCGGCGATCGCTACAGGAAGCGTACGCTCCTGGACCTCGGCGAGGGTGGCATAGGCAGGCAGCGGTACAGTCTCGATCACCCGCGCTCGGACCGCATCCGGGAGAAGCCCACGCACAGTGGCGGCGGCCTCCTCTGAGCCTCCGATGATCACGCGGTCGATGTGACGATCGCCCAGTGCTCGCGCCGCGGCCCGCGCGACTCCCCGCCAGAACTGCCGCCGGCGTTCGTCGACCCGTGCATCAAAAGTGTCTGCTTGAGCCCCGCGTCCGACGCCAGCACCCACCCGCCGCGTGTACGTGTCCGACCGCCCGGCTTTGAAACGCCAGTCCCGGGTGTCCAGCTCCAGCGTTTCATCGTCGACCACTGTCGTCCGCCCCAGATACGCCACGGCGATCCACGCATGCTCCAGGTAGACGGCGACGATAGCGTACGCCTTGTACTCGCTCACTGCCCAGAGCAGAGGCACGAGGTCCGGGCGGCCGAACTGCACACGGTTCGGGAGAGGAAATGGCAAGGAGTATTCGCGCCAGAAATTCGGCGCGGCGAAGATGACTAACCCACGGCCCCGTGCCGGGGCCGTGTCCAGATATGCCAGTACTTTTTGCCCCACCCGGAGCGCTTCACTTCGGACGGGCCCTACGATGCCGGCAAGCGTCTGGCGCACGGCCTCGTGCAGCCAGATCCGATACGCCGGATTCGGTACCCGATGCTCGGGCTTGATCGGATCCACGTCAAGAAAGATGGAGAGGACGTCCTGACGAGCGACGTCCGCAAGATCAGCGAGCTCTCCGACATCAATCATGGGACCACCTCGATCCTCTTTTGAATCTACGGGAAAGATCCTTGCAGTCCTATCGGTTGCACGATGTATCCTCCTCGACAACCTTCTTGGCACCAGCTCCTAGCTGGAGCATCTGACTCCCCTTGTTGAGATGGACGCCCGTTCGTGCTTCCTTAATGGCTCGCAACCCGCATGTTACTTGGTGGATGCTGCAGGCGCTGAACTTGAATCTCCATCGCGTTCGGACGGTCACTCGTCTTGGTTATTGGTTAGTCATGGATCAGGCGGTTGCGGCAGTGCGGACCTACGGCACTATCCACCATACCGCTATCCCCACCACAGGCATTCACCCGCCTCCCACGTCAGGCGCTTCCGGTAGTCCCAGCGCAGCCAGTCGTTGCGCGCGATCCGTAGCTCGGTGAGCGCCATGTAGAAGGGCACCCGTTGGGTGATCGCTCGGAACGCCTCATCGGGACGGTGAAAGCGCTGAGCGTATCCCTTGAGGAACCCCGTGATGAAGGGCTCCGAGGCGTACCGGTCCCCCGCCCTCCAGAGGAAGGCGTGTTTCAACTCCCCGCACACCATACCCACATCGAAGACCCGGTCCGACCGCCTCATCCGCTCCAAATCGATGGCGACCACGTCATCCGATCCCCGAAAGATGAAGTTGGTCGGAGTGGCATCGCCGTGGACGAGGACCTCCTCCGCGATCATGAACGGCGCGCTCAACCAGCGGTCCCCCTGCTTCAGGAACCACGCACCTTGGCCCCGGTCGATCACGCCCTGACGCTGCAGCTTGCCGACGATCCGCTGAAAGTAGGCGCCGACTTCCTCCTGGCGCGCGATGCTCGCTCCCGCCGACCTCTCGTGCAGGGTGTGAAGAAACGAAGCCAGGCGTCGGAGGGCGTGCTTCAATGCGCGGGTGCCGTCGTCGTCAACGGCTCCGCAAATGAACCGGTCGAGGTCCTTTCCCTCAACGAATTCCTCGGCGACGGCCAGCCCGATCTTCTCCTCGCGGCACAGGGGCCTGACCACGGAGTACGGATGGGTGGCCAACCCCAGGTAGCGCAGCCGGACAAGATTCCGGTACTCGCCCTTGATGCGCGCAAGCGTGTGCTCGTTCGACTCGTTCAACCTGAAGAACTTGCCCACGACCGAACTCTTGGTCGTCTGCTCGGAGTAGCGGTAGACGAGGTGGTGGCCCGACATGCGCCGTACATGGAACACCGGATGCCTTGTTTCCGGGTAGGCCCGGAGTGCAAGAACCTCAAACAGGGGATCGTGGTGATCCAACGTCCCCAGGTACGTCTCGGCCACCGCGTGTGACCCCTACCCGCAGAATACGCGGTCCCGATCGCCCCGCGCCACGTAAGTTGCAGGCAGCTCCTCCTGTACCTCTTCAAGGAGGTGCTGGAGGCTCGCCATGATCACGTCGTGCGCCTCGAGCACCTCGTCGAGGTCCGCGTCAGGTGGCTCGACTGCAAACGGCTCGTGGCCTATGCTCTGCATCGTCCTCCTCCACGTCAGCATGACGATCCAAAGGCGAACAACTCTTCCTTGAGTGAATACTAAGATAGAACGCAGGCGAGCGAATATCGGCTGAAGGCCCGATTCTGAGCCGATGGCGAGCGGATCTCACCATCGAACCCGTGCACGCCTGGCGTTTGGGGCCGGCCCGCGCATCGGCCGTCCGCCCAATTTCGTGCTCGGTCGATCGACCGACCATTCCCCTCCCGACGGCGGTTCCGCGCCTAGCCTGGCTGTGCCGGTGAGGTTACGAGGAACCGGTCAACTGTGTGGCGCAAGAAGTACCCGACAAGCGATTTTGGAGCACGCCGTCGACAACATCTCGCCGAATAGACAATCCGGCAGGTGGTGGTAGGCGAGAGTTCTCCATGAAAAACGACATTAAGCTTGAATTCGTGAGCGCCTCCACCCAGCTCCAGGCAATCAGGTGTTGACCTGATACTCCGATGCGCTCTTCTAGGCTGTCCTGTTTGGATGTAGTGTTGACACTGATGGAGGTCTCCTCATGAAAAGAGGGTCACGCCTCTGCCTCCGAAATCTCCAACCGAGGGCTCGCAACCTTCGGAAGGGGGGAGACAGGCATGACCCTCGAGGACAGCGTTCGCCATCACCGGCTCGTGATCATGCAGCGCGCGGCGCTGCTGGGGAATGTGACCCGGGCGTGTCGGGAGGCGGGCATCTCCCGGACCGTGTTCTACCGCTGGCGCCAACGCTTCGTGCGCTACGGGCCAGATGGGCTGCGGCCCCGGCCGACCCGCCCCACCCGCTGGCCCCGGCAGGCCACCCCGGCCCTCGAGCACGCCGTGCTGGCGTATGCGCTGCTCTGGCCGACCCATGGTCCCGCGCGGATCGCGGCGCAGCTCCGGCAGGCCCGCTGGGGCGGCTGGCGCGTCAGTGCCTCGGGGATCTATGGGATTCTCAAGCGCCACGGCTTGCAGACCCGATGGGAGCGGCTGACCCGGTTGGAAGCCCAGGCGGTCCTCACGGCCGGCGTGGTGAGCGAGCGGATGCGGCGCCGGTTGGTGCACCCGCATGTCGAGGCCCAGCGCCCCGGCGACCTCGTCTGCGTGGACGCCTTCTACGTGGGGAAGCTCAAGGGCGTGGGCAAGGTCTGGCAGTTGACGGCGTGCGACGCGGCCTGCTCGTACGCGGTGGCGACGCTCGTGCCGCGGGTCACACAAGGGACAGCCACCGAGTTCCTGCGGGAGCACGTCGTGCCGACCTACCGCCGCGCGGGCCATCAGGTGCGGGCGGTCTTGACCGATGGCGGGCCCGAGTTTCATGGGCGCTTCACGGCGGCGTGTCGCGACCTGGGCATCGAGCATCGGCGCACCAAACCGCGGCATGCCTGGACCAATGGCTTCGTCGAGCGGTTGCAAGGGACGATTCTGGCCGAGTTGTGGCGAGTCGCCTTTCGCCGCACCTACTACACGAGCGTGGCGCAGTTGGAACGGGACTTGCAAGCCTACCTGCGCTTCTACAATCGGGAGCGGCCGCACCAAGGCTACCGGTTGCAGGGGCGCACGCCAGCGTCGGTGTTCGCCGCTCGGAAGGCCAGTTGAATGATGACGACGCTCTTGGTTGGAGTGCAAAAGTGTCAACACCTCGTCCACACTGGACAACCTAGAAGTCATCTCATAAACAGGTCGTGCGGTACCGTCGTACCGGGCTACCCCATCGATGGTACTCTTACGTCATGCGACCCCTTCGGTATTACATCAACGTCACATTGGACGGGTGCTGCGATCATCGTGCAATTCCCGCGGACGAAGACTTGCATCGTCACGCGGTCGAGAACCTCGACCAGGCCGATGCCCTCCTCTTTGGCCGGGTGACGTACGACATGATGGAAGCAGCTTGGCGGCCGCCGGCGCGGACGGGAGCGAGGCCTGATTGGATGGAACCCTTCGCTCGGACGATCGACGCAGCAAAGAAGTACGTCGTGTCGAGCACCCTGGACCGGGTCGATTGGAACGCGGAGCTCGTGCGCGGGGATCTGGGGAAGGCCGTTCAGCAGCTCAAGCGGGAGTCGGGTAAGGGACTGTTAGTGGGAGGCGTGAAGCTCCCGCTGGCGTTGGCGGAGCTGGGATTGATCGATGAGTACGAGTTCGTGGTGCAGCCCAGGCTAGCGGGCCACGGGCCGACGTTGTTCGCGGGGCTATCGAAGCACGTCGACTTGAGGCTCGTGAGCCGGCTGGAGTTCGGCTCGGGGGCGGTGGCGATGCGGTATGAGCCGAGAAGGTAGCCATCGGGCTTGCCGAAGTCATCTCATGAACAGGTCGTGCGGTACCGTCGTACCGGACGGCCATGGGCCTGACCGACAAGCCATGGGCCGTGCTCACCCGATCTTCCGGTCACAGCGGCGACCGATGGCCGAGGCCAGCCGTGGGCCACCCGCGGCGTGTTGAACGCCGTGCTCTGGATCTTCCGGACCGGGGCGCCGTGGGCCGATCTGCCGCGGCGCTATCCGCCGTACCAAACCTGCCATCGCCGCTTCCAAGTCCGGCACCGATCGGGTCGCCTCGATCGCCTCCTGCAACGGCTCGCGGAGGATCTCCGCGACCGCGGGCAGATCGATCTGAGTGAAGCCTTCGTCGACGCGATCTTCGCGTCGGCGAAAAAAGGGGGCGTTGGCGTCGGTCCGACACGCTGTGGCAAAGGCTCCAGAATCATGGCGATTGTCGACCGTGCTGGTCTTCCAATCGCCGTCCACGTGGCCAGCGCTTCACCGTATGAGCCGCACCTCGTCCCCGCCACTCTCGAGGCCCGCTTCCTCGCCGATCTCCCCACCCGACTGATCGGCGACCGCGGCTACGAGCGACCCGCTCGATGACACGCTCATGCGCACCTACGGGATCGAGATGATCGCCGCGAATCGTCGGCGCCGCGCCCACACGCAAGATGGCCGCCCGCTGCGCCGTATCCGCCGACGATGGAAAATCGAACGCTTCTTCGCGTGGCTCCACAATTCCCGGTGCGTCGTCACCCGATGGGAGCGCCACCTCGAGAACACCCTCGGCATGGTCCAGCTCGCCTGTGCGCAGATCCTGCTACGGGCGTTTATGAGATGACCTCTAGGCTGTGCCGGTCCGATAGCGCCGTGCGAGCTCCGGCCGGTTGGCGCTCCCAAGGATTCTTCGCTGCAATTCCGCCAGCTGCTCCACCAACGATCCGTCGTCGAGACCGGGAATACAGGTGACTTCGCCCTGCGCGAACGCGGTAAGGGATGCGGCGACCACATCCTCCGCCGTCATCTTCGGTCTCTGGCTGAAATCCATGCCCTGCAATGCGTGGAACTCAGTCGCCACGATCCCCGGGAGGCACACCTGCACGCGTACTCCGCTCCCTGCAATCTCGCCCGCGAGGGACTGCGTGAAAGCCACCATGAACGCCTTGGCCCCGGCATAGATGGCGCGGTGGGGAAGCGGATTTGGCGGGATGGAGCCACTGAACGCGAGCAGCGATGCGACGTTGATTACGCCACCGGCGCCACGACGGATCATGCCGGGCAGGGCCGCGCGAGTGAGGCGCGCCACCGCACGAACGTGGATGGCGATGAGACGATCAACGACGGGCAGTTCAATCTGGGCAAAAGGATGGTACCCACCGAACCCGGCGTTGTTGACCAGGAGCGCGAGCGCTTCGTCGCCCGCGGCGCGCGCTTCAACCTCCGCGAGCGCATCGGCGTCGGTGAGATCTGCTGCGAGCACCTCCGCGTGGACGTGGGCTTCGCGGTGGAGCCGCTCGGCAAGCGCCTCCAGCCGATCGCGCCGTCGCGCGACCAGCACGACATCGTAACCGTCCCGCGCCAATCGGTGGGCGAACGCTCCCCCGATGCCGGCGGATGCCCCGGTGATCAGTGCTCGTCGCCGCGGACGAACGCTCTCCATAGATTACTCCTCCCTTGATCTCAAGGCGGTGGTTTTGCCGCAACGGTTCATCATCCTACATTCAGATCTTCGAGGTGACTTCCTTCCGCTGACAAGCGGGGACACCAACGCTGGCAAAGATCGGAGGCGGGAGCAAGGAGCGAGACGTTTGCGATGCCCCCGCAAGCCGCCCCGCGGCGCAAGCGAGCGCGGCGGTGATAACAACCCACGCTTCGGCTTCGATTGCCCCCGGATCTTTGCCCGGCCGCGGCGACCACCATCGCATGGTGTGAGAGATCGCCCGGGCCCGACGTCCGTGGCGTGATTCTCCTGGAAACCCTATCCGGGTGGGGAAGTCTTGACTAAGGGCCAGCTGATGGTGCGGGGTTCAGGGAGTTCGCCTCCGCCTAGACGAGATCGCACTCGATAGTGGGGACACAGTGGGGGGGCAGAATCCGTGATCCCGGCCACGCGATCAGTTCGGAAGTCGATTGAGCAGTACCCAGTACAGTCCTAATGACCGCACCGCGTCGCTGAACCGCTGGAAATCGACGGGTTTGACGATGTAGCTGTTGACCCCCAACGCATAGCAGGTTTTCAAGTCGTGCTCGTCACTCGAGGAGGTCAATATGACGACGGGAATCACCTTCGTCCGCGGATCCGCCTTGATGCGCTGAAGCACTTCGATCCCATCCATCCGAGGGAGTTTGAGGTCCAGCAGAATCAGCTTCGGACTGCCGTTGCCCTTGCGACCGTTTGGGAAGAGCAATTCTAACGCCTCCGGACCATCTTGGGCGACCTGAATGTGATTGGACACGTTGCTCTTCCGAAGCGTCCGGACGGTCATCTCCGCGTGGGCGGGGTTGTCTTCGACCAGCAGGATTTCCATGGGGTCTTCGATCATCTCTCATCACTCCTCGCAAGGGTGAAGTAGAAGGTGGCTCCCTTTCCGACCTCTCCTTCGGCCCAGACGCGCCCCCCGTGACGGTGGATGACGCGCTGGACGATCGCCAGTCCCACACCCGTGCCCTCATAGTCCTCCTGGCGGTGTAGGCGCTGAAAGACGTGGAAGAGTTTGTCGGCGTATCGCATCTCGAACCCCGCGCCGTTGTCTTTCACGAAGTAGGTGTGAAACGCGGGGTCGCTCAAATCCGGCCGCCACCCGACCTCGATGCGGGCGTCCTCTCGATTGCGGCTGAACTTCAGCGCGTTGGAGAGGAGGTTCACATACACCTGTTTGAGCAGCCCGGAATCCGCTCGACACCGCGGCAGGTCGCCGATCCGGATATCCGCCACCCGTTCCCTTCGCGCCCCGTTGAGCTCGGCCAGGGCGTGGCGGACGACCTCTGCCGGGGAGACCGACTGCTCCTGGATCGGCTGACGGCCGAGACGGGAGAGCGACAGCAAGTCATTGATGAGGCTCCCCATGTGCTGAGTGCTCACGACGATCTGGTCAATAAGGCGTCGCGCATCCTCCGGAAGGATCGCCGAGTAATCCTCGGTAAGCATCCGAGAAAAACCGCCGATCGTAATCAGAGGCGATCGCAGATCATGCGCGACCGAGTACGAAAAGGATTCGAGCTCTTGATTCACGCCTTCAAGCTGCGCCGTCCGCTGACGCACACGCTCCTCCAATTCTCGATTCAGGGCGCGGATTTCGTCCTCTGCCCGCTTGCGCTCGGTGATATCCCGCACGAACCCGGTGAAGACAGGCGGTTTGCTCGACGGGTCAACGATGATGCTCAGTTCGACGGGAAACTCCTCGCCCGTGGCGCGGAGCGCGGTCAATTCGGTGCGTTTACCGAGAACGGGGCCCGTCCCTGTCGTCATGTAGGTGGCGAGCCCCTGACGGTGACGCTCACGAAGGTTTGCAGGGATGATGAGGTCAACCAGCTCGCGCCCCAGCACGTCACCACGGCGATACCCAAAGGTCGCTTCCGCGGCCGGGTTGAACTCAAGGATCCGCCCGAGGTGATCCATGGTGATGATGCAATCCAGCGCGCCCTGCAATATGGCCGATTTGCGCGCCTCGCTCTGCTGCAGGGCAAGCCTCGCGTGCTTGCGCTCGGTGATATCCTGAGCCACCACCAAGATCGCGTGTCGACCGGAGAATTCCAGCGTATGCGAGGTGATGTGCACATCGATCACCTGTCCGTTCTTGAGGCGGTGATGCCATTCGCCGGATGACTGAAGCTCGGGGCGTTCTTTCGCCACGTTCGCGAGCAGGCGTGGCACCTCATCCTCGGGGCGCAGCTCGGTAATCCGCATCGCCAAAAATTCATCGCGCGAGTACCCATAGTGGGCGACGGCAGCCCCGTTTACCTCGATAAGCTTGAGGGTCTCAAGATCGTAGACCCACATGGGAAGAGGGTTATTGGCAAACAGCAGCTGGAAGGATTCCACGGTGCCTCGCAGTGCCACTGATGCGCGCCCCCCCTTATTGTCTGCCGACGGATGAAGCACGAGGATCCGCGTCACCGCGCTCCGGACGATCGATGCCCCCACCGCTATCCGTAATGCCCGCATAGGACTTCACGTAGACCCGTCGGGCTCCACACCGCCCGCTTCACGATCGAGGAATCACCCACCATCGGGACTTTCCACCGCGAGCGAGAGAGCAGAACGGCCAAGGATCGTCTGGCGGAGGGGTCGGAATCGCTTCCGGGGGAGCGGTAGGGAGTGTCAGCGAGGATGACGCGCGCGGTTCCACGAGCGATCAGCGGGTGGCGGGCAGCCGTCTCACAGAGGCGGGGGCCGGATTCACTGGAGGCGTCAGACCATTCTCGGGCCCCTCCCCCCCGTCGGTCGTCGTTTCGACAAATTCCGCGGTCCGGCTATCCCGCCACTTTGGAGTCCGCTTGCAGTTGTTCGGTCAACCGCCCCAGCGCCTCAAGTTGCTCACGTGCCTGACGGATAACCACGAAGGCACTCCTCGGCTCGCTTGCGCCTTCTGCGATTTCCAACAACATGAGGCATTTCTCCTGGAGCGCCTTGATCCGAGCCGCCAAGACATCCGACCCATCGATCTCTCCGCCGTTTGGGGAGATGTCGGGGAGTCCCGGCAGGTGACTCCGATGCATCAAGATGGATACCACTGAGGTATTGAACCGCTTCGCAATGCCCTCGGGCGGGTCATTCCTCGAAAGCGCATCGTCGATCTGGGTCCGGTTCTCATGACTACAAATCCGGCAAAATCGCGAGGGCGGAGGGGTCCCGGAAGCAGCGTCCATAGGCTCACGGTACACGAAACCGATGGCCGCGACTTCCCCCCATCTAAATGGTTCTCGCTCGTCCGAATGAACTGTCTGTAAATATCGAACGATCACAGCCTTCGCCGCGCCCGTTCGCGGGATGGCGGACCCTTTGCCCGGCTTACCGGCAAGTTCGCGCGGGCCCGTTCACGACATTCTCGGGCGGAAGGACCCCCTGCGCGGCCGTTTTCCGCCGCGCGAACCAAACCGAGCACGCAACTATGACGGGATGTCCGGCGATGATACGATCGCGTGACCCGATAAGCTCGCGCACGGGGCGGGGTTTGATGGAGCGAAGGGGAAAGACGCGGCGAGGAGTGGAGGAGGGCCGGCTGTGGGTGGGGGATGAGCTTCGCCCGGCGGGTCTCTGCGCGTCCCGTTAGGTGTTCTTGCGGCTCGCGCGCATCACGATTTTGGCCTGCCTCCACGCATCGGCCTCATCCGGGGACTCGCCACACCCCAACAGCCTCCCCGAACTGGCCTTCACACTCGATGTCGCGCCCGACAGGGTCACGTACCAGAGCCACCGCCCCGCCGTGGGAAACACGAGCAGGTCATAACGATCCTGTCCGTGGGACACCCGGATGAGCCCGTCCTTGGGACTGCTCATGCGCTCCAGCATCCCCCACGCCCGAACACCAGGAGCACGGGAGGGGGAAGGACGCAGATGCCGCCCGCGGGAGGGTACCCCTTCCGGTCCCTCGCCGTCATCGTTCTGGCTCGATGAGCCGGCGGATCCGCGGAGGCGCCTGGCGCCGGTGGCACGCGCTCACCTCCCCGGGGGACGATAGGTGATCCTCTTCTTCACCGCCTGGTCCATCTCTTCGGGGGTGACGAGCACTGTGGCGGTGGCCCGGACCACGCCGGAGCCGTTGACGGCTAGCATCACGCTCGTCATGGTCACGTGATCGGGCAGATCGACGATGGCAAAGACGTCAACATCGCCAAACGCATAGTAGAACGCTTCGAGCCGGCCGCTGAGGTTCTCCGATACGCTCGCCAACATCGCCTGGAGGGCGAAAAGGTTATCCTCGCTGGCAATGAGGGGAGCGACCTTCACCCCCCCGCCGGCCTGTTCGAGCATCTCTTGGATCGCCGCCTGCCTCGCCGACCCGCCGCCGCCGCGGATGAGACCGCGCACCCCATCGGGATTGTAAGATCCTCGGATCAAGTACTTGGCCACGTCCCACCACCTCAGCAGCGTGGATGGTCAGCTCACTCATTTGGGATATGCCCCCTTCGCCACACCCATAGACGACCGGCTGCTCCGGCCCAGGGCCGGCGAGCTCCCGCGGAGCCCCCGAGGTTCGCGGCGAGATCGTGAGCGCGGGCGGAAGTCGTGGGGAGAGCACCCGATCACGTGAAGCGGGCGGAGACGTAGAGCTGCAGCGCGAGGCTGGCAAGATAGAGCAACGCCGCCAGCGCCACAATGACGGCGATGACCCGGGCGCTCGCTCTTCGCGAGCGGATGATCACAAACACCAAAGCGAATAAGGCGAGGTCGACGACGAAGATAACCGCTGTCAGCGCAATAAACATTCCTCAATGCCCTGAGGAAGGGGGGCACAGGGACGACGACGGCCTCGTCGGTGCCGTTTTCACCGGCGGGCGGAGCCATCCCCCGGGTGGCGCATTCGGTGGGCGGGCAGCCTATTTTCGATCACAGGAATGCGACCGTTCCCTTCGCCGCCCCGCGCGGCCGGGAGATGTGTGGGGAGCGGTGGCACCCCGCGGGGTCGCCCGGACTGGGTCGCGGAGGCCGGGCCCGGGGCCGCGCATCCTCGCCCGCCCCGCCCATGGTCACCGAGCGGCGCGCGCCGATGAAAGGTATCGCTTGGCCACCCTGCACACCATCGTATACGCCGGGTCATAGACGTTTCCGAGATCGTATTGCACGCACTGACCGAGGAGGAGGTGGGCCCCGCGCGCATCAAGGCCGTGGTCCTCTCGCAACCAACGCACCATTTCCGTTGTGGCGTGTTGCACGCACTGGTCGAGTGGCCGGGCGTTCCCCACGGTCATGATCTCATCCGCATTTTCGGCCCTCGGCCAGTGAATCGTCTTGCCTTTGACGAGACGCACGGTGAATTGCACGTCGAAGGAGATCTCAATCCCCGTCCCGACGATCTCGCCGTCCCCCTGGAGGGCATGCCCGTCGCCCAGATGAAAGAGCGCCCCGTGGACGAATACCGGGAAGTGCACCCAAACCCCCGCACGGAACCCGCGGTAATCCATGTTCCCGCCGTGTGTGGAGGAGGTCGCCGTGGAAATGGCCTGACCGTGCGACGGGGCGACCCCAAAGCATCCCAGCATCGGCGCGATGGGCAAGGTGAGCCGTCCCAGCGAGGTCGCGGGCTCGACGAGCGTGGCCGTGCCCGTCCGGAGGTCGATCTCCCACTTGGCCAGGATCGCATCCGGCGTCTGCTTGATGCACTCGGGGTCCAGAACGTTCTCGGCGATCACGGTCTGGCTCCACCCGAAGGGTCGGTTGGGAGTGAGCCGGTCGAGGTGGATAGACAGCATGTCGCCGGGTTCGGCCCCTTTGATAAAAAAGGGCCCGGTCTGCGGGTTCCCCCGCTCGGTCACCTGGATCCCCGCCGCATCGATTCCACGCGCGTCGACCGTCGTCGTCTCGACGGTGTCCCCGGGGGTGATGGTCAGAACGGACTCGTGGGGGCCCATCGTCGTATGGTAGATCTTCGGCGCAAACCTGTGGACCGCCATGCTCGCTCCTCACCGCCGACCGCCGGAGGCCTGGGGCCGGCCCTTCACCGATCCGACGCGGGCGTTATGATACGGCGCGCGAGGCCCCGATGCCTGTGGGAGCCCCACGGCCGACCGACCTTTCGATGCGATGTTTCCCCCACTCGGCGATCAGAAAACCCTTATCGTGAACACCCCAGGCCCTTTCCTACCTGCTCCCGACGACCCCGGCACTGACCCCGCCCTCACCCTCTACGGCCGCGTCGCTGTCCCCAGCCGCCTGGTCAGCGGGGCGTTCGTCCGCCCGCAGTGGGAACCCCCGGTCACTTCGAGATTGGCCCCGGTGACCCAGGGCAGTCGATCCGAGGCCAGCGCCGCCACGGCCTCCGCCACATCGCTCGGAATCCCCGTCCGTCCGAGCGGCGTCATCTCGATCATGAGATTCAGGTAGGGGTGCCCGGCCTCTCCCCGTCGCAGGGGGGTGTCGGTCACCAGGCCGGGGGTAACCGCGTTCACGCGTATGCCGAGGGGACCGAGCTCCGTGGCGAGGACCTGCGTCAGCATGTTGATCGCGGCTTTGGACGCGCAGTAGGCCGCGGACCCCGGTCGTCCCGAGGTCGCAGCCCCCGAGGAGATGTTGATGATGCACCCCCGTGCGCCCCGGTCGACCATCTGACGCGCCGCGGCCCGGCAGGTCAAGAAGCACCCCTGCGTGTTCACCAAAAACGGCGATTGCCAGGTGGCCAGGTCCATTTCCAGCACCGGGACGTTCGGGGAAACCCCGTGACAGTTGACGAGGATGTCCACCGGCCCCAGCGCCTCGGTCACGCCCGCCAGCAGGCGCTCCACGTCGGCCTCGCGGCTGACGTCTCCGGCGAAAGCCGCCGCCCGTCCGCCGGCCTTCCGCACGGCGGAGGCGGCGGCCTCCGCGCGGGGTCCATCAAGATCGCACACCCCCACCGCCGCCCCCTCCCGGCCGAATACTGTGGCGATGACCGGGCCGATGCGGCCCCCACCCCCGGTCAGCCAGACCACCTTGCCCGCGAACTCCATGTCCCCTCCCCCCTTCCTGATCGGCCGGTGGCACCGCTCGAGATCCGGCCGCCGATCGCCCCCGCGTGGCCGGCCCCCAAAGCTTGGTCACCCGGTCTGGGGGGGGCCTAGGCGGACACGCCCCTTCGACTCAATCCATGGGCTTCCCGGGTCTCCCCGGGCGGGGGACGGTCTATCGATCCGAGGGGTTGTCGGCGGCGCGCCCGGCGGGCGCGGCCCGCAGGCCGATGATCTGTTCAAACGCGGAGAGCAGGATCTCCGGGCTCTGGGCCCCGGAGATGCCGTACTTGCCGTCGACGATGAAGTGGGGCACCCCCTCGATCCCGAGCTCCCGAAACTCCGCTTCGGCCTGACGCACGTCGGCGGTCCCCGCCTCGCTTGCGAGGAACCCGTCGGCCCGCTCCCGATCCAACCCGCAGGTCGCCGCGACATCGAGGAGGGTTTGCCGGTCTCCAACGTCCTCGCCCTCGATGAAATAGCGTCGAAACAACTCCTCCACCACGTGGTCCTGCGCGCCTTCACGCCGGGCCAGCCAGATCAGACGGTGCGCGTCGAAGGTGTTGGGGGTCCGGCGGATGCGATCAAAGGCGAAGCGAAGGCCTTCCGACGCCCCCACCTCGGTCAACCGCGCGTCCAGCGCCTCCGACCGTGCCGGATCTCCAAACTTGGCCTCGCGGTACACCTTCCGGTCGATCCCCTGGCGAGGCATCTCCGGGTTGAGCTGAAATGGGTGCCACTCCACCATGGCCTCGACGCCGGACCCGAGCGCCCGGAGCGCCTTCTCCAGACGCCGCTTGCCGACGAAACACCAGGGGCAGATCACGTCCGAGACCACGTCAATGCGCAGGCGCATCGCGTCCCCTTTCCCCCGACGCCGGTCGCGTGCGGCGGGCGACTCAAGGGTACTGCCTCCGCCACCGAGCGTCAACGCCGCCGGCCCAACTCCTTCAAGAACTCCGCCAGTCGATCGTACCACGCCACGTACTCGGCGGGCCGAAAATGGGCGTTTGCGGGGCTGGGGTTGGGAACGACAAACAGCCCGGTCCGCCCGAGGTGCCGCGGTTGTGCCCCCAGCGTCCACCCGCCCTCCGCCGCTCCCAGGGCGTACCGGGCGAACGGCCGATAGGCGGTGAGGCCGTGGAAGCACGCGACGCGCGGCCGGCAGGTTTCGAGCCGCCGCCGAAGCTTCGGCGCCCACGCACGGAAGTCCGCGGGACGCAGATCCCCCGCGCTCCGGCTCGGGGTCTTCACCACATCGGTGAAGCCGATCCCGTACGCAAGGAGCGCCCGGTCGTCCGCCGGCCCGAGCGCCTCCCGCCCGAGGGCCGCGCGAATCGACGCGCTGAGCGCGGATCGCGAGAACGCCGGCCAGAACCGGCTGGTGGGTCGGGCGAAGTAGTGCCCGCGGGCCACCGAGTACACCCCGGGATTGATGCCCACAAAGACGAGGTCGAGCCGAGGGGCGAGATAGTCGGGGAGCGTGCTGAACGGGTACGACGACCCGGTCGGGCGCGGCACGCGCGATCAGCCGGGGACGAGTTGCATCTGCTCCTGCCAGAGGCGGTAGAGCGCCCCGGACGCCTCGACGGAGACGTCGTCCATGCGGATCAACCCGTCCTCGGGCACCGGCCGGATGAGCGTGGCGCCGCGGGAGAGGCCCATCGGCAGCCACCGCTCGCGCTTCGCACTCACGGCGTCGTCGATCAACCCGTAGACCGTGTAGCCGCCTTCCCCGTCGAGGATCTCGCCGACCCCCAGCGGGCGCTTCGCCGCGCAGGCAACCGCCGCGACGGGCACCGGCCGCGGCGTGCCGGTGGCTCGGTGCTCCAGCACCGCTCGGGCGACGCTGATCGGCAGCTCCATTCCCACCAGGTGGAACGGGCGGTACATGGCCGCATACGTCCCCGTCCGATCCACCGGCATCCCGTAGTCGGCGAAACACCGCCGCGTGTACGGCCGCGGCGAGGTGATCACCACGTAGACACCCCAACGAAGGTCGTTGGGGACCGGCCGGCCGTCGCGGTCGACCGAGCTGACCACCTCGACCACCCCCGAGTGCTCGAGGACTCCCCCCTGCTCGGCCGGCTTCAGGACTTCGGGAAGACGGTCGATGCCGGCGGGCGGGAAGTGCATACCTCGAACGTCGGGGCGAAGCCCCGTCATGTTCGCCACCGCCGCCATTTCGATCGCCGACTTCGTCCCGTCGGTGAAGGAATTGTACATCCGAGGATTCAGCCCCTCACGCTGCTCGGCGTCCGCGCCGTATCGGTCCCAGATGTCGTCGGGGGTGCCCTTCCGGTAGGCGGGGAGATACTTTGTCCCCTTGCCCGCGGCCACCACCTCGAATCCCAAGCCGGTCGCCCACTCGACGAGCTCATCGATCAGGGCCGGCTGATCGCCGTACGCGGCGGAGTAGACGAGCCCGGCCAGGTCGGCGGTCCGTCGGAGCACCGCCCCGACGAGCACGTCGGCCTCGACGTTCACCATGACGACGTGTTTGCCGCGGCGGAACGCCTCCAGGGCGGAGTCCACCCCGGCTTCGGGGACGCCCGTGGCCTCCACGACCACGTCGATGTCGCTTCCGAGCAGGACGCGGGAATCTTCGGTGAACGCAGGAACGCCGCGCGCGATCGCCTCGTTGACCCGCCGCACGGCATCGGCCCGCACGACCGCGTCGGCGGAGAACCCGGCGTGCGCCAGGGCACGCAGCCCCCGGTCGGCGCCGAGATCACAGACCACGGCGGGGCGCACCCCGCGCATCGTCGCAAGCTGGCAGAGGATCATCGTGCCGAATCGCCCGGCCCCGATCACCCCGACGCGCACGGGCCGGCCCGCCGCCTCGCGGGCGGCGAGCTGCTGGTTCAGCATGCGCGGTGGATCAGTGGCCGCAGCTGCACGCCCCGCCGCAGCCGCATCCACCCGACGAGCTGGTGTCGTCCCCGCCCCCGCGGGCCGCGGTCATGACGAGGATGGGGGTGTACACTCGACGGGTGTTGCCGTGGCCGCACTCGGGACACGCCGTCCTCTTTCGCGATTCATACTCCGCCACCGTCGCGGTCATCTCGAACTCGTGCCCGCACGACCGGCATTGAAATACGTATGTCATCAGGGCCTCCTCCGTTCAGCCTTCGCGAATCTCCCAAGCATGGCTAATGGCGACGCAGCCTTTCAGCGTCTGGGCGATCGGACAGCCGCGCTCGAACACGGCGAGCGCGCGCTCGGCCTCCTGGCGCATTCCCGACGGGATCGTCAGGTGGTAGGTGACGCGGATCGCGGTCACCTTCATCACCCGCTCCGGAGCCTCAACCGTCCCTTCGGCCTCCGCCCACAGCTTCTCCGGGGCGCTGGCGATCCCGCGCGCCTCCAGCGCGCCGGCGAGGGTCCCGGTGAGTCAACCCGCCGCCGCGGCGACGAGGTGGTCCAGGGTGCTGGGGAGCTCCTCGTCGGGTTCCATCTTATAAAACGCCTTCACCCCAGTGTTCACTCCGTACCGGATCGGCTCGGGAAAATCCCCGATGAACGCCCGGCGGTTCGGGCGCTTGTCCTGGTAGATACGCACCCGCGCTATGTGAACGGGCTCCACGTCGCACCCCCGGTCCTGCGTCGGTTCGAGACTTCGATTGCCGGCACCGAAGCAGGAATCTAGTAGGAGTATAGCATGCGAGGCGAGCCGTAACCGGACGCGGGCGAAGAGCGGGCGCGGAACGATGGGTCCACCCCAGGAGTCGGGGGCCAGCGGGGATCAGCGGTGCGGCGGGGACACCGCCTCCCGCTTGTAAAGGTCCTGCTTCATCGCGTAGAGGCGCTGGTCCGCCACGTGGAGGAGGCGCTCCGGATCCGGTCCATCATCCGGGAACACCGCGGTCCCCCAGCAGAAGCTCAGCGGCATCTCGCGGCCGGCCTGATCGACCATCGGGATGCGCAGCGTGCGCAGCCGGCCGAGGACCTCCTCCGCCAGTGCGCCCGTCGTCTCCGGAAGCATCAGGATGAACTCGTCCCCCCCGAACCTGGCGACCAGGTCGGAGGCGCGGACCACCTGCGTCAGGCTCTCGCCCACGCGGATCAGCGTTTCGTCGCCCTTCGCGTGCCCATGGGCGTCGTTTACGGCCTTAAAGGCGTTCACATCGAGCAGCACCAGCGTCAGGCTGCGCTGGGTCCGACGGCTGCGGGCGATCTCCGAGGCGAACCGGTCGAAGAAGCACCGTCGATTCGACAGACCCGTCAGGGCATCGGTGGCCGCGAGTTCCTTGAGCTGCTCGTGGAGGCGGGCCACCTCGATCGCTCCTGTCAGATAGCGGGCGACGACGGTGAGAAGGTTGAGATCGACCTCGCTGAACGCGCCGACCTGCTCGCGGTGGGCGCTCAACACCCCGATCGGCCGGCGGCGCACGATCAACGGGGCATAGATCCCCGACCGGATGCGCTCCTCCCGCCTGAACACGCGGGGGTCGGCCTGCATATCGGGAACCAACAGGGGCTCCGCCGACTGCATCACCACCCCGTGCAGCCCGCGATCCCGCGGCACTTCCAGCCCCCGGAACCCCTCTCGAAGCCCGGAGGCCGCCTTGATCGTGAGGGCCCCCGGATTGCCGTCGTCGACGAGGGCGAGCGAGCACGAATCGAAACCCGTCTCCTCGCGCAGCACCCGCATCACGTGCTCGAGAAGGTCGCCCAGGCTGAGCACCGCGGTGAACTCCGTGGCCAACCGCGAGAGAAACGCCAGCGACTTGTCCGGGGGCGTGAATTCCCCAGGCTCGGCGCGGCCGATCGATTCCATCGGAGCATGAGCTTTCCGGTGCTCTGACCGCCCGCCCCTTCGGTGCACCCTCCCCCACCCCCTGAGCTGTGGTTCACCACGTGCCGGGCCGGCCTGCCCTCGGAACGCGCCGCCACCACTATATCAATACCCTAAATTTGAGCGCCGCAGTCTCACCGACCGGTCCATTGCGGCGCCCGCTTGTCGAGAAACGCCGCCACTCCTTCCTGGAAATCCCCGCTGTTGTAGCACATCGCCACCAGATCATGGCCGGGATTCTCGGGCAGGAGCCGCTGCACGACCCGGCGCACCGCCTCTTTGCTGGCCCGTAGCGTCAGGGGGGGGCCGGCGGCGATCGCCTCGGCGACCTCCCGGGTCCTGGCCTGGAGCGTCGCGGCAGGGACCACCTCGTTCACCAACCCCCAGGACAGGGCCTCCGCCGCGCCGACGTGCCGGGCGGTGAAGATCATCTCCTTGGCCCGCGCCGGGCCGAGCAGGGCCACGAGGCGGGCGTAGGTGTGCATCGACAGACAGTTGCCCAACCGGATGATGGGGATGCCAAACCGCGCGTCGTCCGAGGCGATCCGCAGATCGCAGGTCGCGGCGATCGTCATCCCCCCGCCGACGGCGTATCCGCGCACGGAGGCCAGCGACGGTTTGCCCACCGCCTCCAGCCGGCCGATCACGCGGTCGATCCGCTCCTCGTATTCGATGCCCGCCTGCGGGTTGCCGCGAAACGCCGGAAACTGGCTGATGTCGGTCCCGGAGATGAACGCCCGCTCCCCGCTGCCGCGCACGACCAGGACCTTGATCCCGTCGTCGCGGTCGACCTGATCGCAGATCTCCACGAGGCGCTGGTACATCGCCCAGGTCATGGCGTTGCGCTGTTCCGGCCGGTTGACGGTGAGGTACGCGACCTCCCGCTCCACCTCGAAGAGGATCTGAGCCGATTCCATCCGGGCCACCTCCGCCCTGTCCGGGCATGGGAAGAGAAGGGCGCGCTGCGATCGACCGCGGGGGATGGACCGAGTCGGCGGCGTCAGTCCGGCGGGGCACCCGAGGGAGGGCGATCCTCCGGCGCGGGGCGCGGGGCGCCCTCGGTCGGGGATGGGGCTTCCGCCGAACGCTCCGAGGCGGCGGGGGCGGTCACGACCTGGCGGAGGAGCTCGCCGGCGATGTCGCCGATCGTCACGCGCCCTTCCTCGCCTTGAGCGCTGATGTACTCCTTCACCCGCGTGCGCTCCCGCTCCCGGGCCAGCCGCCGCAGGCTGAGGATCATGCGGCGCTCGTCGGCGCGGATCTCGGTCACCAGCGCTTCCACGGTCTGGCCGACCTCGACCACATCGGTCACCTTCTGGACGCGCTTCTCGGCCAGCTCAGAGATGGGGAGGAAGGCATCGATCTCGGTGAGACGGACGAAGGCGCCCGAGGCGACGGTGCGGACGACCTTCCCGCTCACCACCTGGCCGGGGCGGTACGACTCCCCGAGATGCTGCCAGGGGTCGGGGAGGATGTGCTTCAGCCCCAGCGAGATCCGTCCCGCCGCCTTGTCGATCTTGAGGACCGCAACCGAGATCCGCTGTCCCCGATGGACGACCTCGGACGGGTGCGTGATGTAGGTCCACGCCATCTCGCTGATCGGCAGGAGGGCGTCGATCCCGCCGAGATCGACGAACGCTCCGAAGTCGGTCAGGCGCTTCACGACCCCCTCGCGCACCTGCCCTTCCTCCAGGGAGGCGAGCACGGCCTCCCGGGCCTTCCCGCGCTCCTCGGCCATGGCGTTCTTGTGCGAGAGGATCACCCGCCCCTTGGGGCGATCCACCTCGATGATCCGCAGCGGGATGCTCTGGCCCACCAACGCCTCGAACTGCCGGCCCTTGGCCTGCGAGAGATCCACATGGCTTCCCGGGACGAACCCCCGCATCCCCAGGTCCACCACCAAGCCGCCCTTCACCTTGTCGACCACCATCGCGTGCAGGGTCGTGCCGGCCTCGAACGCCCGCTGGATCCGGTCCCAGGCCAGTGCCAGGTCGGCGCGTTTCTTGCTGAGCAGGATGCTCCCTTCCTCCCCCTCGACCTTCATCACGTACACGTCGATGCGGTCCCCCACGGCGATTCCCTCCAGGGTGTCGCCGCGCGCCGACAGTTCCTTCGGCGAAATGAAGCCCTCCGACTTCGCGCCGACGTCAACCAGGACCCCTTCGCTGTCGATGCGCACGACCGTCCCCTGGACAATCTGCTGCTCCTCGAGCGCGGGCATCTGCGCGATATCGAGCTCTTCTCCCTGCTGAGACGTCGGCCGCTCCTCTGACATCGACCCCTCACCCGTCCTTCCGCCGCGACCGCGCCATCAACCGCGGCCGCGAAATTTTCGTGCGCCAGTCCCGCTCTGCTGCGCTTACCTCACCGAGGAATCCGCCCGCCGGGCGGGCCCGTACACGGCCGGGACCCCCAACATTCGGCGGATGCCCGGGGGGATCCGGCGGGGACGCCCCGTGCGGTCGACCGCCGCGTGCAGCGTCGCCCCGCGGGCGATGACGTCTCCGTCCGCCTTCCGGACGATTTCGTAGCCGAACTCCAGCGTCGCCGGGCGCAGCGATGCGAGCCGCGTCCGGACGGTCAGGAGATCATCGTACCGCGCCGGCCGCAGGTACCGGCACCGGGCCTCCACGACGACGAGCAGCCACCCGTCCGCCTCGATCTGAGCATAGGAGCGGCCGCACGACCGGATGAACTCCGTGCGCCCGGCTTCGAACCACACCAGGTAACTAGCGTGATGCGCCACCCCCATCTGGTCGGTCTCCGCGTAGCGTACCCGCACCTCCAATTCGGATACGTCCATCCCCGCCTCCGCACCGCTGCCGCGAGTGGGGAGGTTCGACGTCCTGGACATCCCGGTCCTTCCCTCTCTACGCGCCGACCCCGCCGCCGGTTCGATCGGCACCCGCGCCGACCCGGCGGCATCCCGCGTCACGATCGGCCGCGGAGGCGGGGGTCCAGCAGGTCGCGAAGACCGTCCCCCACGAGGTTGAACCCCACG
Source organism: bacterium (assembly GCA_035307765.1). Lineage (NCBI taxonomy): Bacteria > bacterium. Next base: position 36,205 of record DATGHU010000026.1, read on the forward strand.
ACCGTCACCAGGATGGCCAGCCCGGGGAACGTCGCGATCCAGGGCGACGTCAGCATGAACGACCGTCCGGTGGCGAGCATCGAGCCCCACTCGGGGGTGGGCGGGCTGGCCCCCAAACCCAAGAAAGACAACCCGGCGGTCTCGACGATGGTGAAGCCCACGGTCAGCGTGGCCATGACGATGATCGGCGAGAGGATGTTGGGCACGATGTGACGGGCGAGGATCCGGACCGCCCCCGCGCCGACCGCCCCCGCCGCCTCGACGAACTCCTGCTCACGGATCGCGAGGACCGCTCCCCGCACCAGGCGTGCGAACTGGGGGGTGTACACGATGCCGATCGCGATCATCGCGTTGGTGAGGCTGGGGCCCAGGATCGCCACCACGATCATCGCCAGCAGCAGGTAGGGGAACGCCAGCATGACGTCCACGACCCGCATGATCGCCGCGTCGACGTTTCCGCCAAAGTACCCGGAGACGACCCCGAGCAGGATGCCCAGTAATGCGGCGATCCCGTCGGCCAGCACGCCGATGACCAGGGCGATCCGGGCGCCGTAGATCACCCGGGAGAAGATGTCGCGGCCGAACTCGTCCGTTCCGAAGAGATGGGCCGGGGACGGCGCCCGGAGCTGATCGGCGAACGCCTGGTCAATGGGATTGTAGGGAGCGATCTGGGCGGCGAGGACGGCCGAGGCAACCACGAGGACCAGGATACTCGCTCCCACGACGAGGTTCGTGCTGTGACGCATCCGGCGCCACGACAAGGCAGCGGCACGGCGGTGCGGGGGGCCGGATGCGAGCGCGGTCGCCATCTCAATCGTACCGAATCCGGGGGTCGAGGTACGCGTAGAGCACGTCGACCAGGAGATTGGCCAGCACGAAGATCCCGGCGGCGATGAGGACGACCCCCTGCACCACGGGATAATCCCGCGCCAGCACGCTGGTGATCGCGAGCCGCCCCAGCCCCGGGAGCGCGAAGATGGTCTCGGTCAGGACGGCGCCGCTGAGCAGCAGCCCGAGCTGTAGCCCGACCAGGGTGACGACGGGCAGGAGGGCGTTGCGCAGCGCGTGGTGACTCACCACCCGCCGCTCCCCCACGCCCTTCGCCCGGGCCGTTCGGACGAAGTCCAGGTTGAGCACCTCGAGCATCGTGGATCGGGACATCCGGGCGATTGTGGCCATCGAGGTGACGCCGAGGGTCACCGCGGGCAGGATGAGGTGGCGGATGCTGCTCTGGACGACCGCCCCGTTCCCGGTGAGCAGCCCGTCGACGAGGGACATCCCGGTGATCCGGTGAAACGTCATCCCCTCGTCGAGCATGCTGCCGAGCGGCAGCCACCCCAGTATCCCGCCGAACACCATAAGCAACAGGATCCCGGTCCAGAACACCGGCATCGACACGCCGATCAGCACCCCGATCATCGCCCCGGTGTCGATCAGGGAGTGCGGCCGCCGCGCGGCGATGACGCCGATGCTGAGGCCGAACACCACCGCGAACACGAGGGCGGCCAGGCTCAGCTCCAAGGTCACCGGCAGGGCCTGGACGATCTCCCAGATCGCCGACTGCCGGGTGCGGAGCGACACCCCGAAGTCGCCGCGCAGCCCCCCCAGCAGGAACCGGAAATACTGGATGTAGACCGGTTGGTCCAACCCGAGCTGGTGGCGGAGGCGCTGCAGGTCCGCGTCGGTCCCCTTGTCGCCCAAGAGGAGCTGCGCCACGTCGCCGGGGATGAGGTGCATCCCGAAGAACACCAGAATGCTCACCCCCAGCAGCACGGGGATGAGCTGTCCCAACCGGCGCGCGATGTACTTCAGCATTGGGCATCCAGGTATCCCCGGGCGGCGGACCGCCCGGGGCGCAACTCCTCAGCGAACGGGGGGCCCGGGCAGCAGCGTGCCGCGGGCCCCCGACCTCGACGTCCGGCGATCGCGATGCCTACTGCAGCGACACCTGCTCCATGTGGAAGAACATCTGGAGCGGGTTGAGCAGGAACCCCTTCACGGTCGCCCGCGCCGCCCGCACCTGGTTCGTGTGGTTCATGAAGATCCACGGCGCATCGTCGTGGAGGATCTTGTTGGCTTCCATGTAGATCTGCGCCCGCTTGGCCTGGTCGGAAACCAACCGGCCCTGGACGATCAGCTTGTCGTAGTCTGGGTTGTGGTGGCGCGAGTTGTTGTTGGTGCGCGCCTTGCCGGCGGCCTCGTCGAACTCAAACAGGTCCCCCAGGAAGTTGTCGGGGTCCCCGTTGTCGCCGGACCACCCGCCGATGCCGAACCCCTCCCACGGGGTGTGGCGGATCTTGTCCAGGTACGCGCCCCACTCGTACTGGGTGATCTTCACGTTCACGCCGACCTTGGCCAGGTAGCCCTGCACCGCCTCGCCGAGCTTGGCGCCGCCGATCGGGTTGTAGCCCCGCGGGTTGGCGTAGACCATCATCTCGGTGGTGAAGCCGTTGGGCGATCCGGCCTCCGCCAGCAGCGCCTTGGCCTTCGCCACGTCGTAGGGGTACGGCTGCACGGACTTGTTGTACCCCCACAGCACCGGCGGGATCCCCTGGCTCGAGGTGGTGGCGCCGCCGTACAGCCCCTTGTTGATGGCGTCCTTGTCCACGGCGTAGTTCATCGCCTGCCGCACCCGCTTGTCCTTGAACGGGCCCACGTCGTTGGACATCTCCACGCCCAGGATCGTCAATCCGGGTTGGGTGTACATCTTGAGGGCCGAATTACCGGTCACCCGTGCGTAGTCGGAGGGGGGGACGTCGGCGAGGATCTGCACCTCGTTCCGCTCCAGCTTGAGCATCCGCGTGGCGCTCTCGGGGACGATCTGGAAGATGATCCGGTCGACCTTCGGCCGCCCGCCCCAGTAGTCGGGGTTCGCCTCGACGGTGATGTGGTCGTTCCGCACCGCCTCCACGAACTTGAACGGCCCGGTCCCCACCGGGTGCTGGCCCGCGTCGCAGTTGTACTTCTTGGTGGCCTCCGGGCTCACGATCCCCTGCCAGATCATCGCCAGGCTGGTGATGAACGGCGCGTTCGGCTGGGGAAGGGTGAACCGCAGCGTATAGTCGTCGAGGACATCCATCTTCGCCACGGTACCGTCCTTGGCCGATCCATACGTGAAGTCGTCGTAGGTATCCACGCCCTTGCGGCCCAGGACGTAGCAGGGGTTCTGCGGGTTGATGGCGCGATCGACGTCCGCGGCGACCGTGTGGGCGTTCATCGGGGTGCCGTCGTGGAACTTCACCCCGTGCCGGAGGTGGAAGGTGTACACCTTGCCGTCGGTCGAGATCTCCCATTTTTCGGCCAGCCCGGGGCCGACCAGGCTGGTGCCGGGCTTGTAGTTCACGATCGAGTCGTACATCGTGGACATCACGAACCCGGACTCGTTGTTCTCCACGGTCTGAGGATCCATCCCCGTCTGGTCCGCCCCGATGGCGATGACCAGCGTCTTCGGCGCCTGGGCCTGGGCGATCCCCCACAACCCGACCGGGACCATGGCGAGCGCCAGCAGCACCGGGAGTACCCGGTGAATCGCTATCCGTACCATCCTTGTCCTCCTCTCGAGATGGACCGGGCCCCGTGCGGAAATGCCGCAGATGGCCTGCCATAACATACGCCCCGGGACGGGAGGAGCCCTTCTGGCTCCCGTCCCGGCGCCCGAAGGGGGATCCGGCGGGTTAGCGCGGGGTGCGGACGGGGCTGCCCCGGAGTTCGCGGGCGCGGCGGGTGGCGCGGATCACGGCGGCGTGCACCGCCGCGCGGAACCCTCCCTGCTCGAGGGCCTCGAGTCCCGCCATGGTCGTCCCCCCCGGGGAGGTTACCTGTCCGCGAAGCACGTCAGGGCTTTCGCCGGTCTCGGTGAGCATCTTCCCCGCTCCGAGGATGGTCTGGGAGACCAGGGCGCGCGCCACGTCGCTGGGGAGCCCCGCGCGCTCCCCGGCGTCCACCATCGCTTCGGCCAGCGCGTACACATACGCCGGCCCGCTCCCCGAAACCGCGGTCACCACGTCGAGCAGAGATTCGGGAACCACTCCCACCCAGCCGACCGCCTCGAAGATCGCGCGCGCGATGCCGAGGTGCTCCGGACCGGCCAGGCGGCCGGAGGCGATCGCGGTCGCCGACGCGCGTACCGCCGTCGAGGTGTTGGGCATCGCCCGAACCACCGCGACGGCGCCCAGCGCCCGCTCGATCATCTCGATCGAGACCCCCGCCGCCACCGAGACGATGAGATGTCGGCCCGTGACGTGGGGGGCGATTTCGCCCAGCACGGTCGGCATGTCGCGCGGCTTCACGGCCAAGATCACGACCTCGCTCCACGCCATCAGTTCGGGCTTATCGCGGGTCGTTCGCACCGGCCACGCGCGCCCCAGGCGCGCGAGGCGTTCGTCGTTGCTCTTATTGGTCACCAGGCAGCGTTCGGGGCGCAGGACGCCGGCGTCGAATACGCCGCGCAGCAACGCTTCGGCCATGCTCCCGGCCCCGATGATCCCCACCGTACGGTGCGTCAGCATCGCTGACCCTCCGGAAATAACGACGCCCCCTCCACCAAAGGGCGAAAGGGGCGCTTCCGCGGTACCACCTTTGTTCCCCGGCCCGGCAGGACCGGAGCACTCACGCTGTCTCGGGCGGCCCGGCTCCCGTTTGGCGGCGACCGCCGCCCCGGGAGCAGCTCAGGGGGTGGGATTCGGACGTACCCGCGGCGGCCCTCGCAGCACCTGGCGCCGCTCTCTTCACGCAGGCCGGACGTCCTACGTCCCCCGTCACAGCTCTTTTATTGTTCGCTTACTATACCACCCTCCCTCGCCGCCCGTCAATCACCGAGCGCCAGGTCAGCGGAGGAGGGTCCGCTCCCCCGGGCGCGAAGGATGCCGGTGCGATGACCCCGTCGGTCCCCCCCCTCCTGATGGACCGCCGTACCGTGCGCTTCTACACCCCGGCGCCCGTGTCGGTCGAACTGGTGCGGGCGCTCCTCGAAGCCGCGGCCTGCGCCCCGTCGGCCCACAACGTGCAGCCCACTCGCATCGTGGTGGTCGAGTCGGCGGCGGCAAAGCGCCGACTGGCCGACTGGATGGGACGACGCTGGCGGCGCGACCTGGAGCGGCTCGGCACCGCGGAGGCGGCGATCCAGGTCGAGCTCCGATTCTCGCTCCGGCGGTTCGGCGAAGCCCCCGCGCTGATCCTGGTCGGGTATGCGATGGAGGACATGGACACCTACCCCGACCGGACCCGGCGGGCGGCGGAGCAGGTGATGGCCGTGCAGAGCGCCGCCGCCGCCGTGCAAAACCTCCTGCTGGCCGCCGCCGCGAACGGGCTGGGGGCGTGCTGGTGCTGCGCCCCGCTGTTCTGCCCCGGCATCGTCCGGCGGGCGCTCGGGCTGCCGCGGGGCTTCATCCCGCAGGCCCTGGTGACGATCGGCTACCCCGCCCATACTCCGCCCGTCCCTCCGCGGAAGCCTCTGGAATCGATCGTCGCGTTTCGCTAGGGTTGCGTTGAGGAGACCCATCATTGGAGGAGACCGAGCGTGATCACCGTCCTGTGCGGCGGGGTGGGCGGGGTCAAGCTCGTGGACGGTCTCGCGGCCGTGCTCGCGGATCCGGTCGAGCTCGCGGTCATCGTGAACACCGCCGATGATTGGGAGCACTTGGGCCTTCACATCTCCCCAGACGTCGACACCGTGCTGTACACGCTGGCCGGCCTGGCGAGCGTGGAACAGGGCTGGGGTCTGGAGGGGGACACGTGGACGGCCCTCGACATGCTGGCGCGCTACGGGCTGCCGACGTGGTTCCGGCTGGGGGACCGGGACCTCGGCACGCACCTTGCCCGAACCGCATGGCGGCGGGAGGGCCGGCGGCCGACCGAGATCACCGCCGCACTCGCCGCCGGGTTGGGGGTCGTCCCAAAAGTGCTGCCGATGAGCGATGATCGGGTCGCCACCTTCGTGCGCACCCCGGCCGGGCGGCTGCCGTTTCAGGAATATTTCGTCAAGCGCCGCGCGCGCGATCCGGTGGCCGGCATCGAGTTTGAGGGCATCGAACGGGCCCGTCCGTCGCCCGAGGCCCTCGACGCGATCCGGGCCTCCGCGGTGATCGTGGTGGCTCCGAGCAACCCGCTCGTCAGCGTGGGGCCGATCCTGGCGCTCCCCGGGTTGGAGCGCGCGCTTCGAGAGAGCCGGGCGCTCAAGATCGCCGTGAGTCCCCTGATCGGCGGAGAGGCGGTCAAGGGGCCGACCGTAGAGATGCTGCGGGGGCTCGGGATGCCGGCGGCGCCCGCCGCGGTCGCGGCCCTGTACAGGGCCTTCGCCGAGGTGTTCGTCCTCGACGTCAGGGACCGAGCCGATGCCGATGCCGTCGCCGATGCGGGCGTACCGGGGCGGCCTCTGGCGGTGGAGTGCGTCGACACGCTGATGTCCGATCGCGCCGGCCGGAGGCGGCTCGCCCGGGCGCTGATCGAGATCGCCTTGAGGCGCGGCGCCGCAGTGGCGGCAAAGCCGGGGTGAGAGTCCGGGCCCTCATCCCACAGAAAGCACTCTTCCGGGCCAAGGGCCGCCTGGGGTCCGTGCTTCCCGAGGAGGAGCGGGCGGCGCTCAGCCTCGCGCTCCTCAAGTCCATCTGCGGCGTCCTGCGTGCGACGGTGGGGGTGGAGGATGTGGTCGTCATGACCCCGGATCCGGCGGTGCGGGATTTTGCCGCCGCCTGCGGCGTCCGGGGGATCTTCGACCCCAAGCCGGGCCTGAACGATGCCCTGGCCGAAGCGTTGCGCGTCCTGTCCGGCGCCGGCCGCGGGCTACTCGTTGTGGCCGGCGATCTTCCATTATTACAGCCGGCGGATGTGGCGGCGGTGCTGGCTTCCGGGGGGGCGGGGACGCTGGTGCTTGCGCCCTCTCGCGATGAGGCGGGGACGAACGCCCTGCTGTTTCCCCCGGGCGCGGGCGCTGCGGTGCGCCCCGCCTACGGCCTGGGGAGTCGGCGGGCGCACCACAGCCTTGCGCGGAGGCGGGGATTGCGGGTCGTCGAGGTGCACCGGCCGGGCCTCGCCTTCGACCTGGACACGCCGGCCGACCTGGCGGCGCTTGGGGGGCGGTGGGCGCCCGCCCGGCCGTGGGCCGTTTAGACGTTCAGCTCTTTCAGCGTCCCGGTAACCATATAGATCACTCGCTCGGCGATGTTCGTGGCGTGGTCCCCCACCCGTTCCAGGGCCTGGGCCACCATCAGGAGGTGGGTGGCCCGCTGGATGTTCTTGGGATCTTCGATCATGTAGGTCAGGAGCTCCCGGAAGACCTGCCCGTAGAGATGATCGACCTCGTCATCCTTGGCGGCCATGCGCTCGGCGAGCGCGGTGTCCCTGCGGACGAACGCGTCGAGGCCGTCGTGGAGCATCTCCCGCACCATCTCCGCCATCCGGGGAATGTCGATCAAGGGCTTGAGCAGCGGCTGTCCGGCCGCGCGTCGGGTGATCCGGGCGATATCCTCTGCGTGGTCGCCCATGCGCTCGAGATCGATCGTCATCGTCCAGATCGCGGCGATCATGCGCAGGTCCTTCGCCATCGGCTGCTGCGTCGCCATCAGGCGCAGGCAGCGTTCTTCCAGTTCGAGGTGCAGGGCGTCGATGGCGTTGTCGGAGGCGATCACCGTGTTGACGCCATCGAGGCTGCGCGCCTGCAGCGCGTCGACGGCCCGCCGGATCGCGTCGTCGACGAGATCGGCCATCCGCAGGAGGTCCTCCTGCAAGTGCTGCAGATCGTGGTCGAAGGTCTCCCGGGTAGTCATCCTCGTCCCCTGGCTTCAACGGGATTACCGAGCGATTCCGGATGCCGGGACCGTCTTCCTCGTCCCCACCCCCGGCCCGGGGCGCGGCGAGGCCGCCCCACCTCAGCCTTCACCCGAACTTTCTAGGAGACGGTACCTCCCACCCCGCGGGCGCAGCGTTCTCGTGATGCGTCCGTCGCTTTCACTCCCCCAGGACACGGTGCGGCTTCAGTCCGTTGCTTAGAACTTCAACAGCGACCTCACACACGCGGCCGCGACCGCAGAGATAACGAGCAACACCCCGGCGATCGTCAGCGCCGCTTTCGCATCCGCGAGCCATCTGGCCTCTTGGTCCGTGCGCATCGCCCCATCGACAGGGATCCCAGGTCCCCGCCCCCCCGTACCATCCAGCGTAGAATGCGAAGGTTAACCGGAGGTGAAGGCCGGTTTAAGGCTGCGTGAAGCCATCCTCGACATCCTTCACCACAGGTTGGCGGGGGCTTCACCTCCCCTTGACCTTGGCCGTATACAGTAGGGCCAGGACGCAGGGACGTTCCCGATAGGCCATGATGTGGGAGGGGTGCATGCGCATGCCGCTCCGTCTCGGCCGGGAGGACGTGGCACGGTCTGACCGCTACGCGGCGCGCGCGTCGCGCGCGGCCGGATCCAAATCCGGGAACGGCCTTTTCGAAGGACGGAGCGGTCCCCGCGGGTGGCTCGCTCCTCCTCCCCCGTCCCCTGGCGCGAGCCTCTGGCAGCGGTTCACCGACGACCGCGACCTCGTCGGTCTGAAGATCGTGCTGCTTGTGGTCATCGGCATCCTCTCCTCCCTGATTGACCTCGTCAAATGACTGCCAGGGTGGGGGAACTCCACGCTCATGTCGCGGTGATCGACGGTGGGATTCGCGCGGCGATCGGCATCGTGTTCGTCGATGCACACGGTCGCGCGCTGCGCTGCGTCGGTCGCGTCGTGCCCGGGTGTCCGCGGGATCGTGCGGCGTTCCAGGGCATCCTCCTGGCCCTCTGGAATTCCCGGCGGCTGGGGTCGCGGCGCGTCGTGGTGCACAGTGACGACCCGGGGGTGGTCGCCCAGATCAATCGCTGCCGGGACGTGCCGCTCGAACTTGTCGGGCCTTACCTCGAAGTCCGCGCCCTCCTCCACGCCTATCGGAGCGCGCGCGTGGAGGCTGACCAGATCCCGTGGGAACCTGAGGCGGTGTCGGTCGCCCGGGCCGCGTTGGCATCCGGCCTCGCGGATCAGACGGTGGACGAGCTGCCGCTGTGGACCTGCGCACGCCGGGGTGCCCCTCCGTACGTCGCGCCGGACGGCTCCTAGGCTCCGATCGCCACGGTGCTCGGGTGGCGCCCCGCCTTCACGAAGCGCAGAGGTCCATCATCAACAAACCTTCGCTTGTCGGCGAGTGGGTGACGCGCGAAGCTCACGAGACCGCCGGCGACGAGGTTTTGCGCTCGGATGCTCCTGAGGAGATGGTAACAGCGGGGGGATCCGTGGTGCCGTCCGTCGCCACCCCACTCCGGCCTGGTCCCCCGGCGACCGCCCCCGGCTAGAAAGAACCCCGCGATCGTCGACTTAACCAAACCGCCCCGTGATGTAGTCTTCCGTCCGCTTGTCCCGCGGCCGCGTGAACAGCTCGGCCGTGGGCCCAAACTCCACCAGTTCTCCGGTGAGCATGAAGGCCGTGCTGTCCGAGACGCGCGCCGCCTGCTGCATGTTGTGGGTGACGAGCACGATCGTCAAGCGCTCGCGCAACACCCTGGCCAGTTCCTCGATCTTCAGGGTGGACCCCGGATCGAGCGCGGACGCCGGCTCGTCCATCAGCAGGACCTCCGGCTTCACCGCCAGCGCGCGAGCGATGCAGAGCCGTTGTTGCTGCCCCCCGGAGAGACTGGCGCCGGGTCGGCCGAGCACATCCTTGACCTCCTCCCACAGGGCCGCCTGTCGAAGGCTTTGTTCTACCACCTCATCGAGAAGCTTTCGTTGGCGGACGCCGTTCAATCGGAGGCCCGCGGCCACGTTGTCATAGATCGACATGGTGGGAAACGGATTCGGCCGCTGGAAGACCATGCCGACGCGGCGCCGGATCATCACGGGATCGATCTCCTTCGCGTAGATGTCCTCGCCGTCGAGCAGCACCTGCCCCTCGACACGCGCGCCCGAGATCAGTTCGTGCATGCGATTGAGGCAGCGGAGGAACGTCGACTTGCCGCAACCCGACGGTCCAATGATCGCGGTGATGCGGTTGGCTTGGACACCGATCGAGACCCCGCGGACGGCATGGGTGCGGCCAAAGTAGGCGTTCACCCGCACGGCCTGGATGCGCTGGGTGCCGACCCCCTCGACGGGCACCGAGCGCTCGAGGGCGCCCAGAAGCGCCCGACTCCACAGCGTGGCGCTCGACGTCTGCATCATCACGGTTACCTCCCCCCGGATCGCGACCGGCCCACGAGCCGGGCGGCGATGTTGAGCAAGAGCGTCATCGACATGAGCACCAGCGCTGCGGCCCACGCCTGACGGTGCCAGTCGTCGTATGGGGCGATCGCATAGTTATAGAGCTGGACCGTCAGCGACGCGATCGGCTGATCGAGCCCCGTCTGCCAGTACTGGTTGTTGAAGGCGGTGAAGAGTAGCGGTGCCGTCTCTCCTCCGATGCGGGCGATGGCCAGCATGACGCCGGTGATGATCCCCACGGCCGCCGTCCGCAACACCACGCGCACGGTGGTGAGCCACCAGGGGACACCCAGGGCAAGCGCCGCCTCGCGGAGTGACGTCGGCACGAGGCGAACGAGTTCCTCGGTCGTCCGCATCACCAGCGGGGCCATCATGATCCCCAGGGCGGCCCCGCCGGCGATGGCGGAGAAGCGCCGCATCGGGACCACGAGGAGCGTATAGACAAAAACGCCGACGACGATGCTGGGCACGCCGTTCAACACGTCGGCCGTGAACCGGATCCACCAGCCGAGGGGGCCGTCTCCCAGCTCGGACAGATACAACCCTCCCAGGATGCCGATGGGGAGGCCGACGCACGACGCCAGCAGGATGAGCGTGAGGGTGCCGCTGATCGCGTTCGCAACCCCCCCGCCCGTCTCCCCCACCGGCTTGGGGAGCTGGGTGAAGAACGCCCAGTCGAGCGACGTGGCGCCCTGCAGGACCACGTAGATCAGCACGCTGACGAGGGGGGCGAGCGCGATCAGCACCGCGGCGGCCGCGAGCCCCGTCATCAGGCGGTCCGTGGCGCGACGGCGTGCCGCGGTAGCCGGAAAGACGAGCATCACCCCATCCCTCCCGTCGGCAGGGTCCCCATCCGCCAGATGAGCCAACGGGCGATCGCATTGACAATCAAGGAGATCACAAAGAGGACAACCGCCAGTTCGATCAGCGCGGAGATGTAGATGCCGGTGGTGGCCTCCGAGAACTCGTTGGCGAGCGCCGCGGCGATCGTGTACGCGGGCTGAAACAACGAGGGTGACACCTGCGGGCGGTTGCCGATCACCATGGTCACGGCCATCGTCTCGCCGAGGGCGCGTCCCAGGCCGAGGATCACCGCCCCGGTGAGGCCGGTCCGGCCGTATGGGAGGACGGCGCGCCAGATCACCTCCCAGCGGGTGGCCCCGAGGGCGTAGGCGGCCTCACGCTGGCTCAGCGGCACCGACTTCAGCACCTCGCGCGAGATCGACGAGACGATGGGCAGGAGCATGATCGCCAGGATCATCCCGCCGGCGAGCAACCCGATCCCGTACGCAGGGCCGCTGAACAGCGGCAGCCACCCCAGAATCGCCCGGAGGTCGGGCTCCACGACGCTGCGCAGCCAGGGGGCCATGACGAAAATCCCCCAGAGGCCGAGGATGACGCTCGGGATGGACGCCAGAAGCTCGATGATGAACCCGAGCACCGTCGACAGCACCGGCGGAGCCAACTCCGCCAGATAGATGGCCACGCCAAGGCTCACCGGGACCGCAAGGACCAAGGCCACCAGCGAAGAGGCGAGGGTCCCGTACGCGAACGTGACCGCCCCGAAGACGTTGTGGACCGGATCCCACCGCTGCGTCCAGAGGAACCCCGCCCCAAAACGCGCAATCGCCGGCCAGGCCGCCATGGATAATTGGATGATCATCGAGGCGACGATGACCACGACCGCAAACCCGAACGCGGTCAACACGGCGCGAAACACCGCGTCCGTCCAGGCCTTGTGGCGCCGCACGAACGCGGCGCCGGGAGGCAGGAGGGCCTCCGCCCTCCTGCCGACGTTCGAGGGAAGCATCGTTAGGACAACCGAGCCCTACGGCGCGGGAAGGAAGGCGTGGCCTTGATACCCGATGGTCTTGATGATGCGCTCGTCGATCAGCACCACCGGCGCGGGCAGTGGAGCATACAGGAGCTGGGGGGCGTCTTTTTCCCCGTCATGAATCGCCCACCAGAGGAAATCCGTCAGGGCCTTGCCCTTCGATTCGTCCGTCTGTTCCTTGGGGATCAGCAGGTAGGTGAACCCGGCGATCGGATACGTGGTCGCTCCAGGCGAGTAGGCGATCGAGACCCGGACATCGTTGGTCTTGACCATGGCGTCGGCGCCGCCGGCGGCGGCCGCGGTCGTGGCGGACAGGGAGGGGGCGATCCATGCGCCCGACCGGTTCCTGACGACCGCGTACGTGAGTTGGTTCTGCACCACGTACGCCAGTTCAACGTACCCGATCCCTCCCGGGGTCTGCTTGACCAGCCCCGAGACCCCCTCGTTGCCCTTGCCGCCGATCCCGGTCGGCCATTCCACGGATGTGCTGCGCCCGACCTTGTCGGCCCAGCCCCTGCTGACGATCGAGAGGAAGGAGGTGAAGTGGAAGGTCGTGCCGCTGCCGTCCGATCGGTGCACGATCGTAACCGGCAGGTTCGGCAGCTTCACGGATGGGTTGTTGGCGGCGAGGCGCGGATCGTTCCACTTGGTGATCTGCCCCATGTAGAGATCGGCGATGTTTTCCGGCGTCAGACGCAACCCCGAGCCGACCCCCGGAACGTTGTAGCTCATCGCGATCGACCCGGCGACGGTGGGGATCAGCGCGACGGGCCGTCCCATCGCCTTCAACTGGTCATCGGAGAGCGGGGCATCCGAGGCGCCGAAGTCCACGGTGCCCTTCTGCACCTGCGCGATCCCACCGCCGCTGCCAATCGATTGGTAGTTGATGCGGACATCCGGGTGGAGCCGATTGTACTCGGCGAACCACCGGGAGTAGATCGGATATGGAAACGTGGCGCCCGCCCCGGTGAGCACAATCGGTCCCGCGGCGACCGCGCCGGTGGTCCCCCACGGCAACCCACCCGGGCCGAGGATCAGTCCGGCGAGGACCGCGCCTGCGATCCAGCGCCATCGTCGAGCCATCTTCATGCCATCCCTCCTTCAGAGATCTCGTTCTACCTAGCCTGCCCCGAGATCCATCGCTGATAGCGTACCGCGGCCGGTTCCAGGCTGTGCGATGCCCCGGTGAAGGGGAGGTTAAGAGAGTGTTAAGCGTACGCAGGCACGAGCCGCTGGTACTCGTGGGCCATGAGTGGGGAGGAGATCATGAAGTCCGCCGAGGCGCGGTTGCAGGCCACCGGGATGTTCCACACCACCGCGATCCGAAGCAGCGCCCGGACATCGGGGTCGTGCGGATGCGGCTCGAGCGGGTCCCAAAAGAAGATCAGGAAATCGACGCCGCCCTCCGCGATCTTCGCTCCGATCTGCTGATCGCCTCCCAACGGCCCGCTGTGAAACTCGGCGACCGGAAGGCCGAGGCGCTCGGCGATGAGCCGACCGGTGGTGCGCGTCGCGCACAATTCGTGGCGCGCCAGAAGCTCCTTGTTGAACCGGACCCACTCCAGAAGATCGGTCTTCTTATTGTCGTGCGCAATCAGGGCGATGCGCTTGGCGGCCAACATCGGCACCGGCGTCCGCGGAGCAAAGGCACGCGGGGACAACGTCTGCGGCGCTGAACTCATCACACACCCCTATCCGTCGCCCGACTGGCGGCGACGGCTCGAGCCTACGCGCCGGACGTCAACGCGAGGTGAAGGGCCGGTGAAGAATATTCGAAATCCAGGCCGGCGCTACGGCCGCGCGTCCAGGCGGTAGCCGATCCCGCGCACGGCGGTGATGCGCACCCCGCCCTTGGGTTCCACCTTCTTGCGCAGCCAGGCGACATGGGTGTCGAGGGTGCGGGTGTCGCCGAAATAATCGTCCCCCCACACATCCTGCATCAGCCGCTCGCGGCGGACGATCTTGCCCAGGTGGCGCAGCAGCAGGTGCAGGAGGTCGAACTCCTTGGTGGCCAAGGGCACGCCCTCCCCCGCCACCGTCACCGTGCGCTCGGCGATGTTCATCACCAACTGGTTGGCGAGGAGCCGGTCCTCCGCCCCCGCCTGCACGACAATCGTCTCCAGGATGTTCGCGATGTCCTCACACCGGTCGGTCATGGCCTCAAGGTTCTCGCAGATGTCCTTCCATTTAATGATCTCCTTGGCGCTGGCCCGCCCCGAGAACAACCGCTCGATCACCTCCCGCAGCAGGTCGTCCCCGCGGTTCTCCAGGTTGTGCAGCGCGCGGGTGTGCGGGAACACGTCGTGCATCCCCTTGAGCTGGCCGATCGCCTTCGCCAGCTCTTGGGCGGACTCGAAGACGTTCCGGCCCATCTCGCGCGCCGACGGGAGCACGCGCTTCACTCGGTGAATCGCCAACCGCGCCGCGGCCGCCTCGATGGCGTCGAGCACGTCGTCGAGATACCCCGTCAGGGCGCGGAGGGACTCGGTGCTGAACGGGAGGGCGCCGCCGGTCGTCGTGGCCTCGAAGAGGTCTCGGGCGATCGCATCGCCCGTGTGTTCCAGATCGCGAATCCGCTGCCAGGCCTCGGTCGAGGAGAGACGTCCGTCGAGCATCGACCCAAGCGTCCGGGCCGCCTCCAAGATGCTCCCGGCCAGTTCCTCCAGGAGCGTGATCGGATATTGAGACGCGCCGGCGGGCGGGGTGTCGGGTTGCGGTGGTCGGCGATCGGGTCCCATGGCCAGCATCCATCATACCGCACGCGTCCACCCTGTGCCTCTGCTGGGCCGGCCGCGGCTGGAGGAAACCCCGCTGGAGGAAACCCCGCCGGCCGCGGCGCATTGAGGCGGTGTGACCCCGGTGGATCCGCCGGGGTCACGCCTGCACGGCAAACCCGCGCATCCGCGCACCGAAGCGAGGTGACGTTTGTGAGCGAACGCATCGGCTTCATCGGCCTCGGCATCATGGGGCGCCCCATGGCCGGCCACCTGCTGGACGCCAAATACCCGATCACGGTCTGGAACCGCACCCGCGGCAAGATGGCGGCGCTGGTGGAGCGCGGCGCCGTCGCGGGGACGTCGCCGCGGGACGTGGCCTCCCGGAGCGACATCACGATCACGATGGTCGCCGACACGCCGGACGCGGTCGAGGTGATCCTCGGGCCGGAGGGCGTCATCCACGGGGTCCGCGCGGGCAGCGTCGTCGTGGACATGAGCACCATCTCGCCGGTCGCGACCCGCGAGATGACCGCCAAGCTGGCCGAGCGGGGCGCGGAGATGCTTGACGCGCCGGTGTCCGGCGGCGAGAAGGGGGCGATCGAGGCGACGCTCTCGATCATGGCGGGAGGGAAGCCGGCGGTGTTCGAGCGGGTCCTGCCGGTGTTTCAGCGAATGGGCAAGCAGATCGTCCACCTGGGGGAGTCGGGCGCCGGCCAGGTCACGAAAGCCTGCAACCAACTCGTCCTGTCGCTGACCCTGCTCGGCGTGGCCGAGGCGCTGACGATGGCGCGGAAGGCCGGGGTCGATCCGGCCAAGGTGCGGGCGGCGCTGCTCGGGGGATTCGCCCAGAGCCGGGTGCTCGAGCTGCACGGCCAGCGGATGCTCGACCAAAACTTCGAGCCCGGGTTCCGCACCAAGCTCTACCACAAGGACATGGGGATTGTGATGGAAACCGGCCGATCGGTCGCCATGCCGCTCGTCGGCGGCGGCCTCGCCGCGCAACTGTACCAGATCGCGATGAATCAAGGGCTCGGCGAGAAGGACTACTCCGTCCTGGCGCAGGTCGTCGCCGGGCTCGGCGGCACCGAGCCGCGCGCGCGCTGACCGCCCCACCTTCGTTGACAGCGGCGGAGGCGCCGGGCTAGAATTTGCCTGGATCCCGGATCCGCGCATGACCGGGGGACCGTTCGGTCGCACCCGAGGAGGTGCCCGGTGGCCACGACCAAACGCCCCACGGGTCCCCCCGACCCCACCCTCGCCGACCCGAGAGGGGACTGGGCGGCCGCCGAACTGAAGGCCGCTCTGGCCCGGGCGCCGGAGCGTCGGGAGCACTTCGAGACCCTGTCCGGGCTCCCCGTGGAGCGGATCTACGGCCCCGAAGACCTCGCCGGGCTCGACTACGCCGAACGCATCGGGCTTCCCGGGCGCTACCCGTTCACCCGGGGACCCTACCCGACGATGTACCGGTCCCGACCGTGGACGATGCGCCAGATCGCCGGATTCGGGACCGCCGCCGACACCAATGCCCGGCTCAAGTACCTGATCGCCCAGGGCCAGACCGGCATCTCGATCGACTTCGACATGCCGACGCTGATGGGTTACGACTCCGACGACCCGCGCGCGCGCGGCGAAGTGGGCCGGGAAGGCGTCGCGGTCGACACCCTCGACGACCTCGACGGGATCCTCGATGGCATCGACATCGGCGCGATCAGCGTGTCGATGACGATCAACCCCACGGCGTGGATCCTCTTTTCCATGTACCTCGCGCTCGCCGAGCGGCGCGGGGTTCCGCGGGAGGCACTCTCGGGGACGGTGCAGGCCGACATCCTAAAGGAATACATCGCCCAAAAGGAATGGCTCTACCCCATTCCGGCGGGGATGCGCATCGTGCGCGACCTGATCATCTACAGCGCGCGCCATCTTTCCCGCTACAACCCCATCAACATCAGCGGGTACCATATCCGCGAGGCGGGGGCGACGGCGATTCAAGAAGCCGCCTTTACCCTCGCCAACGGCATCGCCTACGTGGAGGAAGTGGTCCGCAAGGGGATGGCGGTCGACGAGTTCGCCCCCCGCCTCGCCTTCTACTTCATCGCCGAGCGCGACTTCTTCGAAGAGGTCGCCAAGTTCCGCGCGGCGAGGCGGATCTGGGCCGCCACGATGCGCGACCGGTTCGGCGCGCGGAACCCGGAGTCGATGCGCCTCCGCTTCCACTGCCAGACGGCCGGGAGCAGCCTCACCGCCCGAGAACCCCTCAACAACGTCGCCCGCACGGCGCTGCAGGCCCTCTCCGCCGTCCTCGGCGGCGCACAGAGCCTGCACACCAACGGCATGGACGAGGCGCTGGCGATCCCTTCGGAACTCGCGATGAAGGTGGCGCTGCGCACGCAGCAGATCATCCTCGACGAAACGGGAACGGCGAACACGATCGACCCGCTGGCCGGCAGTTATTATCTGGAGACGCTCACCAACCAGGTGGAAGAGGGCGTGCGCGCCTACATCGCCCGGATCGACGACCTGGGGGGCGCGGTGGAGGCGGCCGGCCAGAACTTCTTTCAGACCGAGATCGCCGACGCCGCCTACCGCTATCAGCGGCGAAAGGAACACGGAGATCTGACGGTCGTCGGCGTCAACAAGCACGTGGACCCCGCCGAGTCTCAGGTCATCCCCTTCGCGCTGCAGGAAGTGGACCCGGGTGCGGAAGCGCGGCAGAAGCAGCGGCTCGCCGCCGTCCGGGGGCGGCGCGACCCCCAGCGGGTGGCACGATGCCTGGCGGAGCTGACCGCCGTGGCCCGCGGCGACGACAACCTGATCCCGCCCACGATCGATGCGGTCAAAGCCGACGCCACGGTGGGGGAGATCGTCAACGCCCTGCGGGGCGTGTTCGGGACCTACGTTGAGCACCCGGTCTTTTGAACGGACGGATGGCGCCGCCCCCCGGGGGCCGGTGCGCATCCTCATGGCCAAGGTGGGGTTGGACGGCCACGACCGGGGGGTGAAGGTCGTGGCGCGGGCCCTCCGCGACGCGGGCTTCGAGGTCATCTACACCGGCCTGCACCGCACCCCGGAGGAAGTGGCCCTGGCGGCCGTGCAGGAAGACGTCGACGTGATCGGGGTGAGCATTCTTTCCGGCGCCCACATGGCGCTGGTGCCGCCGCTCCTCGAACAGCTGAGGGCCGACGACGCCGCGGACATCAAAGTGGTGGTGGGCGGGGTGATCCCGGCCGCCGATCGCCAGAAGCTGTGCGACCTGGGGGCGGCGGCGGTCTTCGACCAGGACACGGCGACGGATGAGATCGTCAACTGGATCGCTCACGCGCTGCGCCGGCCGGGCCCCGACATCCCGGCCGGGAGCCCCCGAGCTCCCCGTGGATCAGGATAGCCGCTGGCCGCCCGTCTACGACGAGCGATTCCTTCCCGACCCGCGGGAGCGGTACTGGTCCCCGCAGCGGGAGACCATGCCGGCTGGGGACCGGGATGCCTTTGTGCTGCGCCGCCTTCGGGCGATCACCCGCTGGGCGTGGGAGCGATCGCCCTTTTACCGGGCGAAGTGGACCGCCGCCGGCGTGCATCCGGATGCGCTCCGGACGCTGCCGGACCTGCAGCGCTTCCCGGTGGTGACCAAGGCCGAACTCCGCAGGGAACAGAACGAGCACCCCCCGTTCGGTCGGTACCTGTGCATCGACCGCCCGGAGGTGGCGCGGATCCACGGCACGTCGGGAACCACCGGCAGGCCCACCGCGTTTGCGATCGGGAGAGACGATTGGCGGCGCATCGCGAGCGCCCACGCCCGCATCATGTGGGGGATGGGCCTCCGGCCGGGGGACACCCTCTTCATCGCGTCGTTTTTCAGCCTCTACATCGGGAGCTGGGGCGCGCTGGTCGGCGGTGAGCGGCTGGGCGCAACCTGCTTCCCGTTCGGGGCGGGGCTCCCGGGCCAGACGCTGATGGCGTTGCGCTGGCTGCTGGACACGAAACCGACCGGCTTTTACGGGACCCCCTCCTACGCCCTTCACCTGGCAGGGGTGGCGGCGAGGGAACGGGTCGACCCCCGGGACTTCGGGCTTCGTATCATGTTCTTCTCCGGCGAGCCGGGAGCGGGCATCCCGGCGACCAAACGGACGATCGAGGACACCTTCGGCGCCGCCGCGGTCGACTGCGGCAGCATGGCCGAAATGACGCCGTGGATGAGCAACGCGGAGTGCGAGTACCGGTGCGGGATGCATCTGTGGCAGGACATCGTCTACTGTGAAGTCTGCGACCCTCAGCGCTTCGAGCCCGTCCCCTTCGGACAGGAGGGCACGCCGGTCTACACGCACCTGGAGCGAACGTCACAACCCATGATCCGGCTGGTGTCGGGGGACCTCACGCGGTGGGTGAACGACCCCTGCGAGTGCGGGCGGACGTATCCCCGCCTCCCCCGCGGCATCTACGGCCGACTCGACGACATGTGCATCGTGCGCGGCGCCAACATCTACCCCAGCGCGATCGAGGACGTCCTGCGGGCGGTGGAGGGATTCGGCGGAGAGTTCCAGATGGTGATCAGCCGGGATCGGGCGATGGACGAGCTGATCGTCCGGGTCGAGTACAGCGAGGCCTGGGCCCGGCAGGCGGAAGGAGCGCCCGGCGTCCTGGAGGCGCTGCGCGAGCGCGCGACGGCACGCCTCAGGTCCGTGATCGGCATCCGGCCGATCGTCAGGCTCGAACCGCCGGGCACCCTGCCCCGCACCGAGTTCAAGGCCAGGCGGCTCGTCGACAATCGGGCCCTCTACGAGGAAAGCATGCGGTCGCCTAAGCGGTGAGGAGCGGGTCCGGCCGCCGCCGCGGTCCGTCGCCGGCCCGAGGGGGCGAACCCCTGTCCCCGGGATCCGTCCCGCCCCGCGCGGCCGATGGGCCGCCGGAGCTGACCATCGATTTCGACAACCGCCGCCAGCTGGCGCGCCTGGTGACCCGCATCGAGAACGATCCGGCGTCCGCCGCCGCGATCATCCACCGGGTCTGGGACCGCATCGGCGGGGCCCACCGCATCGGGGTGACGGGCCCTCCCGGGGTGGGCAAGAGCACGCTCGTCGACCACCTGATCGCCATGGCCCGGGCGGCGGGGAGCACGGTGGCGGTGGTGGCGGTCGATCCCACCAGCCCGTTCAGCGGGGGAGCGATCCTCGGCGACCGGGTCCGCATGCTCCGCCACAGCGGCGACCACGGAGTGTACATCCGCAGTATGGCGGCGCGCGAGCACCTCGGCGGGCTGGCGGGGTCGACGCGCGATGTCGCGCACCTGCTCGATGCGTTCGGCTTTGGCATCGTGCTGCTTGAGACGGTCGGCGTCGGCCAGAGCGAGCTGGACATCATGCGCGCGGCCGACACGGTCGTCGTGGTTACCTCGCCGGGGCTGGGCGATTCGATCCAAATGCTCAAAGCCGGGATTCTGGAAATCGCGGACCTGCTCGTGGTCAACAAGTCCGATCGCCCGGGCGCCAAGGAGGCGGTCCTTCAGCTGCGCGAGCTGCAGCACCTCGCGCGGCGATCGTCCCCCTGGGAGGTGCCGATCCTCGAGACGGTGGGGAGCGAGGGCACCGGGGTCGAGGAGCTGTGGCGGATGACCCGCCGGCATTGGGAGTACCTCGAGGCCTCCGGCGAGCTCGCCGTGCGTCGCGCCCGGCGGGCGGAGCGAGAGGTCCTGGACCTGGTGGAACGGGGGTTGGCCGTTCACGTGCGGGCCAAACTCGACGGCCACTCCGCGCTCGGTCAGATCCTCGACCGGGCGAAGAGCCAGGCGATCGACCCGCACTCGGCGGCCGGCGCGCTCCTCGACCACCTCCTGCGCCACCCGTAGCGGCAGCAAGAGGAACACGGCGCCGGCGCACCGGCGAAGGTGGGATTCGAATGGTCAGCGATCCACCCCAGGCGGAGGCGGCTCCGGGGGTGCGCAGCGTCGATCTGTGGGATCGGGGTCTCGCGCACCACACCTCCGGATACCTGATCGACGCGCCGCGCCCCGCGCTGGTGGAGACGGGCCCCGCCCGCAGCACCCCGGTGTGGCTGCGGGCGCTTCGGGAGCTCGGCATCGCGCCGGAGGATCTCGCCTACATCATTGTCACGCACATTCACCTCGACCACGCCGGCGGCGTCGGCACCCTGTTGCCACACGCCCCGGCGGCCCGGGTCGTCGTCCACCGCCGCGGCGCACGCCACCTCACCGACCCCGCCCGGCTGGTCGCCGGCGCCCGCGAGGTGTTTGGCGACAAACTCGAGGCATACTTTGGGCTGCCCGAACCGGTCCCGGAGGCGCGGCTGCTGGTCCCCGAACCCGGGGCCGACCTGGATTTGGGCGACGGCCACCGGCTGCGCTTCTTCGACGCCCCCGGCCACGCCGGACACCAGCATATGATCCTGGACGCGGGGGCGGGCTGCCTGTTCTCGGGAGACGAACTCGGGAGCCGGTTCGTGGATATCGCCGGCGACTACGTGCTCCCCGATACCGCCCCGAACCAGTTCGACCCCGACGCGATGCTGCGCTCGGCGGACCTGCTGCGCACGCTGCGCCCTGGGGCGGTGCTCTTTTCGCACTTCGGCCGCTACCCGCTCGACGGCGATGCCCTCCGCCGGCGTCTCCACGACCAGGTGGGCGCATTCGTCGCGCTGGGGACCTCCGGCATCCAGCCCCCGACATGGGAGCACGTCTACCCGCGCCTGGTCGAGCACGTCCGGCGCGATCTGGCGGCACGGGGCGTGGCCTGGACCGCCGCGGTCGAGCAGGCGCTGGCCGACCACCTGGAAGTCTCCGCGCAGGGCATCATCGATCACCGCCGCCGACACCCGCCGACCGGGTGACGGGCGTCCGGCGCGCGCCTACGCCTCAGAGCGTCCAGTACTCGCCGACGATCCTCCGCACCGCGCGCGCGCGGGCCTGGGCCACGCTAAACGGCACCTCGCGCACCTCGGCTCCCGCTTCCGCCGCGCGGGCATCGATCCCGGTGAACCCCTCCAGCGTCGCGGCAACGGAGTAGGCGAGCGCACTCAGGTCGTAGCCGCCCTCGAGCATCAGCGCGATCGGCGTCGCCGGAGCGGCCTCGCGCACCGACCGCGCCAGCCGGCCGAACCCGCGGGCGGTCATGACCATTCCTCCCAACGGGTCGGCGTGATGCGCGTCGTAGCCGGCGGAGACCACGATCAACGGCGGCGCCACGGCGTGGAGCAGCGGGATCACCACCTCCTCGAACAGGTGCTGGTACCCGCCGTCGCCGATCCCCGCGGGGAGGGGGATGTTGATCGTGGTGCCCTCCCCCGGCCCCTCGCCCATTTCCTCCAGCCCCCCCGTCCCCGGATACCAGGCCTCCTGATGAAGCGAACAGCAGACGACGGCCGGATCGCGGTAGAAGATCTCCTGCGTCCCGTTGCCGTGATGCACGTCCCAGTCCAGGATGAAGACGCGGGCCAGGCCGTGCGCGTCGAGCGCGTGGCGGGCCGCGAGCGCCGCGTTGTTGAAGATGCAGAAGCCCCGTCCCTCGCCGGGCCCGGCATGGTGGCCGGGCGGCCGGACCAGCGCGGCCGCCACCCCCGACTCGCGGCGGATCACCGTGTCCACGGCCAGCAACGCCCCTCCGGCGGCCCGCCGCGCCGCGCCATCGGAGGCCGGCGCGACCGGGGTGTCGGGATCGAGGGAACCGCCGCCGGCGGCGGCCAAGTCGTGGACCCGCCGGATGTACGCCCGCGTGTGCACGCGTGCCAGTGTATCCTCGTCGACCGGCTCGGGGGTCGGATGCTCGCACGCCTCCCAGAGCGGCGTCCGCCGGAGGAGGGATTCGATCGCGGCCACGCGCTCCGGCCGCTCCGGGTGACCGGGGAAGGTGAGGTGCCTGCGGTAGTCGGGGTGCGTGATCAGCACGGGGGGCTCGGTCACGGTCGCCGCCCACCCCGGCCGCCCGCGCGGCGCAGTCGGGCCATCGCCGCCTCGATCCCATCGGGGGCGCCAAACACCGCCGTCCCGCAGACGAGCACGGAGGCCCCGGCCTCCAACGCCGCCGGGGCGGTCTCGGCCGTGATCCCGCCGTCCACGGCGATCTCGAAGTCGAGCCCGCGCGCCCGCCGTCCCTCGGCGAGGTCGCGGATCTTCGCCACCATCTCGGGGATGAACGGCTGCCCGCCGCTGCCGGGCTCGACGGTCATGACCAGCACCGCGGCCACTTCCGGCAGGACCCACTCCACGGCGTCGAGCGGGGTGGCGGGATTGAGGGCCACCGCCGGCAGCACGCCGGACGCGCGGATCTGGCGGAGCGTCTGGTAGAGGTGCACGGCGGCCTCGACGTGCACGGCGATCGAGGCCGCCCCCGCCTCCGCAAACGCCTGCACCTGGCGCTCGGGCTCGACCACCATCAAGTGCACGTCGAGCGGCAGCGCGGTGGCGCGCCGGATGCTGCGGGTGACGCCCGGGCCCATCGTGATCTCGGGAACGAACCGGCCGTCCATTACGTCGATGTGAATCCGGTCCGCGCCGGCGCGTTCGACGGCGCGCACCTGCTCGGCCAGCCGGCCGAAATCCGCCGCCAGAATCGACGGGGCGATCACCACCTCGCCGGGGCCTCGCGGGGTCAGGGCCGGATCTCCTGGATGAGTCGATTGTCGATGTAGACCTGCACGATCGTGAAGCCGGAGCCGCTCACCACCGTGTTGATCGTGTCCCCCGGGGCGTGCACCTTCTCGTACACCGTGCGCACGCCCTGCCCGTCGATCACCATGATCCGCACCCGCTGCTGCGCCGCGCCCCCGGGCACGATCAAGGTGACCCGCGCCTGCTTCTTGTTTGGATCGCCGGGCGTCGCCGGGGCGATCGGGGTGCCGGTGACGATCGGCTGCGGCGGCGGGCTGCCGGGCCCGGGAGCGGCGGCGACCGCCACGACGACCGCATCCCCGTGCCGGATCTGGGTCCCGGCGCGCGGGGTCATCGTCACGACCTGCCCGGGCGGCACATCGCCGCGTTGCACCTGGGTGACCTGCCGCAGCGTCACGCCCAGGTCCGCCAGCAGCCGGCGGGCGTCGTCCAAGGACCGCCCGACCAGGTCCGGCAGGACCAGGGTCTCGGGCCCCTTGTTCACCCGCAGGTAGACGGACGTGCCCCGCTCCAGCGAGGCGCCGGGTGCCGGATCTTGAGAGATCACGACCCCGGGCGGCAGGGTGTCATCATACGCGTCGCGCACCTCGCCCACGGCAAGGCGGGCCTGTTCGATCGCGAACCGGGCATCGGTCAGCGACCGACGGCGGATGTCCGGGACGGTGACCATCTGCGGTCCCAGGCTGGTGGTGACGCCGATCGTCCGGTCCACCTTCACCATTTTCCCCGGCGGCTGGTCCTGGCCGAGCACGAACCCAGTGGGCACGGTGCGGCTGTAGCTTTGCTGGATCACCTGGACCCCCAGCCGGTCCTTCCGCGCCTGGCTCTGCGCGTCGCCGAGGCTCCGGCCCCTCAGATCGGGGACGGTCACCTCCGGCACGTTCAGGTACGCGTTCAAAGCCTGCAGGCCGTACGAGCCCCCGATGAAGAGGGCGAGGAGCGCCACGGCGACGCCGAGGAGAGGAGCGAGGAGTGGGGAGATCCGCACGGCCCGGCCGTCCCCGCCGCGCCCCGCCTTCCCCGCGATGATCATCGTCTCCTCGACATCGGGGGTCGGCTCCTCGCGCCACACCGCGGTCTCTCCCATCAGGTCGCCGCGCATCTGGTCGGCCGATCGATACCGATCCTGGGGATTCTTGGCCAGGGCCTTCAGGATGATCCGCTCGACCTCTCGGCTGAGCGGGACGCCGTCGTCGCGGCGGGGGGTGGGGGGAAACTCGTGCACGTGCTTGAGCGCGATGGTGATCGGGCTGTCGCCGTCGAACGGCAGGTGACCCGTCACCACCTCGTACAGCACCACGCCGAGGGAGTAGAGATCGGCGCTGCTTCCCACCGCCAGCCCCCGAGCCTGCTCGGGCGAGAGGTATTGGACGGAGCCCAGGACCGTCCCCGTTTCCGTGATGTCCGATGAGGCCAGGGCGCGGGCGATGCCGAAATCCGTCACCTTCACCCGGCCGTCGCGGTTGAGAAGGATGTTCTGAGGTTTGACGTCGCGGTGGACGATGCCGACCCCGTGCGCAAACGCCAGGGCCTCACAGACCTGCACCCCGATCTCGCGGGCGCGCGCCTCGGTGAGGGCGCCGACCCGCCGGAGCAGGGTCTTGAGGTCCTCGCCCTCGACGAACTCCATCACGATGAAATGGACGTGGCCGTCCCGACCGTAATCGTAGACCTGGACCATGTGCGGATGCGACAGGCGGGCGACGGCCTGGGCCTCGCGCTCGAACCGGGCGACGAATTCCGTGTCGTGCGCGTACTGCTCACGCAGCACTTTGATCGCCACCTGCCGGTCGTCGGACAGCCGCCGGCCGAGGTAGACCAGGGCCATCCCGCCCTCGCTGAGCGGGCCCGTGACCGCGTACCGACCGTCGAGGATCCGGCCGATCATGGCCGGCGCGTGAGCAGGTCGTGCAGCATGCCCTCCGCCTCCTCTGCGCTCGCCGCCGGAATCCCTCGGATCAGGCGGCCCCGATCGGCGGGTCCGAGCCGGGCGACCGGGATCTCGGTCACCTTGACGACGCCCGAGAGCGGCACGCCGAGGACGCGCGCCGGTACCCCGCGCATCACGACCACCGTTCCGCCGCGGA
This sequence comes from bacterium, assembly GCA_035307765.1. Classification (NCBI taxonomy): domain Bacteria; species bacterium. The sequence goes on from DATGHU010000026.1 coordinate 61,666, forward strand.
TCCCGAGGAAGTACGCATGCTCCAGTCGATACGCGCCGACACCCGCGGCAAGCAGCCCGGCGAGCACCAGCGGGCGCAGGATGCGGGCGGCGCGGCCGATCCACCGCGGCGCCAGGCGGATCACGACCGCGGAGGCATTGTCGAATCCTCCCCGGGCGTTCGCCAACCCCACCAGGACGCTGCTGGCTTCGTCGGCGTGCGGCCCCGCGTGCACCACCGCGCCGATCTCCTCCGGACGCACGGCGGTATGGAGGCCGTCGGTCGCCAGCACCAGCACATCGCCCGCCCGGAGCGGCTCGACCCGCACGTCGATCTCGACCCGCTCGGCGCTCCCGAGCGCCCGCGTCAGCACGTGCCGGTGGGTGTGCGTCTCGACCTCGGCCGGAGCGACCTCGCCGCGGCGGGCGAGCTCGGAGGCGAGGGAGTGATCGATGGTGAGCTGTCGCACCTCATGCGCGCGAAGCAGATAGGCGCGGCTGTCACCGACGTGAGCCACGATTCCCGCGTTCCCATCGATCACCAGCGCCGTGCAGGTCGTGGCCATGCCGGTGAGGCCCTCGGATTCGGCCCGGGCCCGGATGAGCTCGTTGGCGCGCCGAAACGCGTAGGACAGCGCGTCCTGCGCCGGCACGCCTCGGGCCAGCCGCGCCGGCACCTCCGCGGCCAGGGTGTCCACGGCGAGGGTGCTGGCGAGGTCCCCCCCCACGTGCCCGCCGAGCCCGTCGGCGACCGCGAACAGCGCCCTCCCCCCGCCGGTGTCCTCGAGCCGGAGGACGCGGTCCTCGTTGACCTCCCGCACCCGGCCGGTGTCGCTCCGCGCCCCGGCGCGGGCGGCCAGCCCGCCGATCGGCGTCATGGGGCGGCGAGGTATTCGAGCACCACGGGACCGATCCCGATCCGATCGCCGCGGCGGAGCAACGCGCGCGCGCCGCGCAGCCGGAGCGCGTTGACCAGGGTACCGTTGGTGCTTCCAAGATCGATGATCACCACGCCGCGGGGGCCGATCTCGATGCGCGCGTGGGCCCGGCTGACGCTCGGGCTGTTCAACACGATCGCCTGATCCGGCCGCCGTCCGATCGTCATCACGGGGGCGTCGAGCGGGTACTCGCGGCCGGTCGCTCCGGCCAGACCCGAGACCACCCGCAGCCGCGGGGCGCCGCCGCGAGGGCGATAGATGCGCGTCTCGCTCCCGGGGAACTCGGCGGGGGGCAAGGTCACGACGCGCCCCCGGGACCGGCGGCGGAGACGCCCGCGGTCGAAGCCGGCGTCCAGCGCGACGGCCGCCCCGCGCCCTCGGCCAAGCGGAGCTGCCCGCACGCCGCCTGGATCTCCCCGCCCCGCTCGATCCGCACCGTCACCGCGATCCCGCCGAGCCGGAGCGCGTCGGCAAAGGCGCGCACCCGATGCGCGGCGGGCCGCCGGAAGGCGATGCCGGCGACCGGATTGAGCGGGATCAGGTTGACGTGACCCCGCACCCCTGCCAGGAGCCGGCCGAGCGCCCGCGCCTCTCCGGGGCCGTCGTTCACCCGGTCAATCAGGACGTATTCAAACGTCAGCCGCCGGCCGGTCGCGTCGATGTACTCGCGGCATGCCGCCAGGAGATCGGCGAGCGGGTACCGCTGGTTGACCGGCACCAGGCGGTTCCGGAGCGCATCGGTCGGCGCGTGCAGGGAGACGGCGAGCGTCATCTGCAGCCGCTCCTTCGCCAGCCTGCGGATCTGCGGGGCCAGCCCGACGGTCGACACCGTGATGTGCCGCATCCCGATGCCCATCCCGTACGGAGCCGACAGGATCCGGACCGCCCGAACGGTCGCGTCGTAGTTGGCGAGGGGTTCGCCCATCCCCATGAACACCACGTTCGACAGCCTGCGCCGCCCGCGCGCACGTATGAGCAGGGCCTGACCCAAGATCTCGCCGGCGGAGAGGTTTCGTGAAAACCCGCCGAGCCCCGTGGCGCAGAAGGCGCAGCCCATCGCACAGCCCGCCTGGGTGCTGACGCACGCGCTGCGCCGGCCGTCGTCGAACCGCATGCGGACGCACTCCACCGTCCGCGCGTCCCCCAACGCCACCAGCAGCTTGGTGGCGGATCCGTCGGGCGCCTCCTGCGCCCGACGCACCGCCAGGGGCTCGACCGTCGCCACCCCACGCAGCCGGTCGCGAAATCCTCGCGGCAGGTCCGTCATCTCATCGATGGCCGCGGCCCCCCGGACGTAGAGCCAGCGGGCGATCTGACGCCCGCGGTAGCGCGGCTCCCCGACCTGCTCGACCAAGTCTTCCAGCTCCGAGAGCAGGAGGCCGCGCAGGTCGAGGGCGGGGGCGGGCGTCACGGAGCCCTGCGGCGGAACGCCGCGACGAAGAACCCGTCGGTTCCGTGCCGGTGCGGGAAGAGCACCGCCGTCCCCTCCCCGCCGGGCACGCGAGCGCCGTCGGGGACCGGCCACCCGACGATCGGCGCGGGGGCGAACTCCGGACGCGCGGCGAGAAACGCTCGGGCCACCTCGGGGCCCTCTTCGGGCTCGAGCGTGCAGACGGCGTACACCAACCAGCCGCCGGGGCGCACCGCGGCGGCGGCACCCTCCAGGATCGCGCGCTGACGGACGGCCAGCGGGCCGAGGTGCTCGGGGGTGAGGCGCCACTTGATCTCCGGGCGGCGGCGAACCACCCCCAACCCCGAGCACGGGGCGTCGACGAGGACGCGGTCGGCGACGGCCGGCATCATCGTCCCGAGCCGCGTGGCATCGATCTGCCGCGGTTCGACGATGGTCGCACCGGTCCGCGCGCACTGACGGGGAAGTGCGGCGAGCTTGGCGGGCACGACGTCGCAGGCCAGAATCCGTCCCCGGTTCTCCATCAGCGCGGCGAGATGGGTCGTCTTTCCCCCCGACCCCGCGCAGGCGTCGATCACGGTCTCCCCCGGACGCGGCGCCAGGAGACGGCTCACCAGCATGGAGCCCTCGTCCTGAGGCGAGCACCATCCCTCCGCGTACGCGGCGCGGCGGGCCGCCTGGGGAGCGGCGACGATGCGCGCCCCTTCCGGGACCAGCGCGGAGCGCGTGAGGCGGAAGCCGCGCGCCTCCAGCGCGCCGGCGACGACGTCGGGGGTACCGCGCAGCGTGTTCAAGCGGATCGCCGATGGGGGCGGGGTGTTGTTCGCGAGGCAGAGGGCGCGGGTCTCCTCGAGCCCGAAACGCGCCGCCCATCGGCGGACGAGCCAGGCGGGATGCGAGTGCCGCAGCGCCAAGCCCTCGGGGGTGGCCGCATCATCGGGGATCGCCACGGGAGAGGCGGCCACCCGCCGCAGGACCGCGTTCACCAGTCGCGCGGTTCCGGGATGGCCGACCCGCTTCGCCAGCTCCACGGCCTCCGAGCAGGCCGCGGACGGCGGGATGCGATCCAGAAACAACAACTGATACGCTCCGAGCCTCAGCACGCTGCGAATTCGGGAGGGGAGATCGTCCAGCGGGGTCCGGGTGCACCGCGTCAGCACCCAGTCGACTTCGGCGCGGTGGCGGAGGGTTCCCAGCGTGATCTCGGTGGCCAACGCCTCATCGGACGGACTCAGCCCGGCGTGGTCCAGCGTCCGGCGAAGCAGCGCACCGCTGAAGGCCCGGTCGGCGTCCACGCGGTGCAGAACCTCTAACGCCACCCCCCGACACGTGCGCGCGTGCAGCATCGGCCGGATCGGATGCGGCCCCGCACGCGGCGAGGGGGCATCACTCCTCACGCCGAGAGAGGAGCAGCATGCGCGCGAGCTGCAGGATCGCCATCGCCGCGGCCGCCACGTAGGTGAGCGCGGCCGCGGTCAGCACCGAGCGCACACCGCGCAGCTCATCCGCGGTGACGAGCCCTTCCTCCCGCAGCGCCCGCATCGCGCGGGCGCTCGCATCGAACTCCACCGGAAGCGTGACGACGGTGAACGCCACGAAGGCCGAGAAGACCAGAATCCCCAGCTGGATCATCGTCCCCGAGTGGAACAGGAACCCAATGATGAAGATCGGCCAGGCCAGCCAGGAGCCGAACTGCACCGTCGGCACCATCGCGGAGCGCAGGGCGAGCGGCGCGTAGCCGCGCGCGTGCTGGATGGCGTGCCCGGTCTCGTGCGCGGCCACCCCCGCGGAGGCGACCGAGACGCCGTCGTGCACGTCTGAGGAGAGGCTGAGCACGCGGCTGCGGGGGTCGTAATGATCGGAAAGCCTCCCGTCGACGCGCGCGATCTCGACGCCGGAGAGGCCGTTCCTGCGCAGGATCTCCTCGGCGACCTGGGCCCCGGACATCCCGTTGCGAATCGGGACCTGACTGTACTGCGCGTACGTCGACTGCACCCGCAGTTGTGCGTAGAGCGCCAGGAGGACGGCGGGAATCACGATGATCATGGTGGGGTCCCAAAACCACAGCATCGGCTCACCTCCCAGCCTCAAAATTGTAGCACAGTTCGCGCTGGGTTCCTAAATCCGCGGCCGGAGGCGCTACCGGCCGGGCGGCGATTCCGGGGGACGCCCGCCCAGGACGGTGCCGGGGGCGATCGGATGTCCCCGAAGGTACTCGGGCACCGTCATCCGCCGGCCGGAAGCCGGCTGGATCTCCATGATCAGCAACCGCCCTTCGCCCGTCGCCACCGACAGGCCGTCCTTCCCGACGGAGACGACCGTCCCCGGCAGGTCGGGCCCGCCGCCGGGACGCGGGACCGCCCGCCAGATCCGAAGCGCTGCCCCCTCCAGCAGGACGGACGCCACCGGCCAGGGGTCGAATGCCCGAACCAGGTTGGCCAGCCGCACCGCGGAGTCCGTCCAGCACAGCCACGCCTCCTGCCGGGTCAGCTTCGGCGCGTACGTCACCCGCGCGGGATCCTGGGGTCTGCGCGGGGCCTGCCCGGCCTCCAGCCGGCGCAGCGCTTCGACGAGCAGGCCGGCGCCCTCGCGGGCCAGACGAGGGTCGAGGGTCGCGGTGGTGTCGTCGGGCCCGATCGGCACCGCGCGCTGCAGGATGAGATCCCCGGCGTCCAGCTCGTCGCTCATATGGAGCACCGTGACTCCCGTCTCCGCATCTCCGGAGGCGATGGCGCGGGGGATCGGCGCCGCCCCGCGGTATCGCGGCAGCAGCGAGGGATGGAGGTTGATGCCGCCGAGCCGGGCGACCGCCAGGACCTCCGACGGCACGATCCGCCCAAACGCCACGACCACGAACAGATCGGGCGCAAGCGCACGGAGGCGGCCGAGGGCCGTGGCGTCCTTGAGCGATGCCGGTTGAAGGACCTCGAGCGCGTACCGATTCGCCACCGCGGCCACCGGGGGAGATACGACGCGAAGGCCGCGGCCCTGCGGGGCGTCCGGCCGGGTGATCACGGCGACGACGTCGGCCGCCCCGAGCACCGCTTCGAGCGACGGGACCGCAAACTCCGGCGTCCCCATGAAGATCACCTTCATTCCAGGTCCCCGGCGGGCGCCACCTCGGAGGCCTCATCGACGCGGCGCAGCGTCTTCGGATCGCTGACGCGGTCGGTGAACAAGATCCCGTCGAGGTGATCGATCTCGTGCAGGAGGATCCTGGCGTGGAGCCCGGACGCTTCGATCGTCACGAACCGGTTCCGGCGGTTCCGCCCGCGGACCGTCACCCGCTCGGCGCGCGGCACGTCCCCGAGCAGCCCGGGAATGCTGAGGCAGGCTTCGGTCGCGACCACCTCTCCATCCCGGCGCAGGACCTCGGGATCGGCGAGGGCGATCTGACGGTCCTCCAGGCGCGCGACGAAGATCCGCCGGCTGACCCCGACCTGCGGAGCCGCCAGCCCGAGCCCGTGCGCCTTCACCAGCATGGCGAACATCTCATCCATCAGCGCTTGGACCTCGCGCGTCACGACGCGGACGGGCTGGGCCCGCCGGCGGAGAATGCCGGCGCGGGGACTGTCCACGGTGATGATCTCCATCATCGCCTCTCAGTAGGTCTCCTGCGGGTCCATCTCCGCGGTGAGCCGCCCGGTGCGGACGGCGCTCGTCGCGGCGAGGGCGGCGCGCGCCGCCGCTCGCACCGATTCTCCGTCGACGGCTCTCAGCAGGAACTGGTAGCGAAACACGCCGTGCGCGCCGAGGCCGCGCGCCGGGGCCGGCCCGAGGACGTCGACTTCCGATCGGCGCGCCGCCGCGGCGGCCAACTCGGCGAGCGCCCGGGCGGCCTCCCGCTCCGGGCCGGCCGCCACCACCCTGGCCAGCACGGTGTAGGGCGGATACCCGAATTGACGGCGCACCTCCAGCTCCGCCCGGTACATCGCCTCATCCCCCGCGACCAACGCCGCGATCGCGGGGTGGTCGGGCACGCGGGTCTGCACGACCGCCTCGCCGCCATCCGCGCCCGCCGCCAGCGACACCACCGCCCGCAGCTGCTGGAACGTCCGCTCTCCCGCGCGAAAATCCGGCAGGTACAGCGACAGGTCCGCGTCGAGCACCCCGACCAGGCTGGGACGCAGCCGGCGGGCGCGCAGCATCAGCTGCGTGCCGACGACGATCCGGAGCCGACCGCCGCGAAACTCCTCGATCACGTTGTCAAACTGCGGGGCCGTCTCCCGGTCGAGGCGGGCGACGCGATGGTCGGGGAAGATCCGGCCGATCACCGCCTCCACGCGCTCCGTGCCCGCGCCGAACCACCGCAGCGAGACCCCCCGACACCGCGGGCAGACGGCCGGGGCCGGCGCGGTCAGCCCGCAGATCCGGCACGAGATGGTGCGGCGCTCGCCGTCATACGGCATCGGCACATCGCACCGCGGGCACACGACCGCGCGCCCGCACTCCTGACAGAGCAGGACGCGTGCATACCCGACCCGGTTGACGAAGAGGGCGACGCGTCCGCCCGCGCGCAGGTGCCGCCGCATCGCGCCGACCAGGGTCCGGCTGAGGAGGCCCACATGCCCTCGGCGCCGCTCGGCGCGCATGTCGATCAGCCCGATCCGGGGGGCGGCGACGGTCGGGGCGAGGCGCACGCACGCGATCCGGCCGGACGCGACCTCCGCGTACGTCTCCACCGACGGGGCCTCAGCGCCCAGCACGACGCGCGCCCCGGTGACCGCTCCGCGGCGCAGCGCGACCTCCCGTCCGTGATAGCGCGGCGCCCCGTCGGCCTTGTAGGCCGGGTCCTGCTCCTCGTCGACCACGATCAGGCGCAGGCGCTCCAGCGGCGCGAAGAGCGCCGAGCGGGTCCCGATCACCACGTCCACCCGCCCGCCCACGATCCGTGCCCAGGCGCCCCGGCGTGCGCGCTCCGGCATCTCCGAGTGCAGTTCCGCCAGTCGGTCGCCCAGAGCTGCCCGCACGCGGTCCCGCAGGTCGGGCACGAGGGCGATCTCGGGGACCGCGAGCAGAACCTGTCCCCCACCCCGCACGACCCCGGCGGCGGCGGCGAGGATCCACCGCTGCCGCGCCTCGGGATCCCCCCAGAGGAGCACCGACTCCTGCGGCGCGGGCCCTGCCCCATCGGGGGGCGGTTCCCCGGATGGGACCGCGGCGGGGCGGACGGGGGGCACAGGATCCCTGACCACCACCGCGCCTTGGACGACGAGGCGGCGCAGTGCCGGCCGGCCCCCGGCGCGCACGAGATCGTCCACCGCCACCTCGCCCCCCGACCGGAGCGCCTCGAGGATCGCCGCCTGGCGGGTGCCCATCCGGCGGGCGGAGCTGGGGACGACCCCGAGGACCGCCGTGGATGGAGCGCGGTCGCGGGCGCGGCGGATGACCTCGGGCGGGATCAGGCTGTGCACGGCTTCGAGCAGCGTCGACAATGTCCGATCGGCCAGCCAGCGGGCCAGGTCGAGCATCTGCGGGGTGAAATACGGCTGCGGATCCGCGACCGCCTCGATCCCCCGCAGTTCGCGCGCGTCGGGTGCGCCCTGCGGGCGAACGGCGATGACGAACCCGTGCGCGGTGCGGGGCCCCAGGGGGACGAGGACGCGGGTCCCGACCTGGACCGAGCGCCGGAGCGGGTCGGGCAGGCGATAGGTCAGGAGCCGGTCGGCACGGCGGGCGGGCAGATCGAGCAGGACCTCAGCGCACGTCCCCGGCTCACCGATCACTGCGGGCCCGGGCGCCCACCCAGCCGGGCCGCCACCGTGGAGACGATGGCCTCCGGCTCGGCCATCCGGCCGAGGCCGCTCTTCCCCGACGCCAGCGGCCCCCGGTCCGGCCCGATCACATCCACGCCGCGGGCGCGGAGCCGCGCCAGATTCTCCTGCACTACGGGGGACTCCGCCATCCGGTCGCTCATCGCGGGGGCGACGACGAGCGGCGCACGTGTGGCGAGGGCGGTCGCGCTCACGATGTCGCCGGCCAACCCGGCGGCCAGGCGTCCCAGCATGTCCGCGCTCGCGGGAGCGATCAGGTAGAGATCGGCCAGCTCGCCAAGCGCCACGTGGGGCTCATCCCACGGTCCGTTGGGATCCCACATGTCCGTGATCACCGGGTGATGCGAGAGCGCCCGGAAGGTTGCCGGCCCCACGAACCGGACGGCGGCCGCGGTCATCAGCACGTAGACGTCGGCGTCTTCCCCGCGCAACCGGCGCACCACCACCGCCACCTTGTAGGCGGCGATGCTGCCGGTCACGCCAACAACAACGACGCGCCCCGCCAGACTCCCCGCCACGGCCTTAGGAGCGGCAGCCCAGTCGTTCCGCTTCGAACCGCCGGGCGAGGACGAGGAGCGCATCGACGATCTCCTCTGCGCTCCAGCGGCTGGTGTCCACGATGACGTGGTAGCGGCTGAGATCGGTGAGGTCGATCTGATACGTGTCGCGATAGCGCCGGCGCTCGCAGTCTTCGCGCGCGCGCAGATCCTCGATCGCCTGCGCCTCCGGCACCCTGTCTCGGGCGGCCACCCGCGCGCCGCGCACCCCGAGCGGCGCGCGCATCCAGACGCGCAGGTCGCCGTCGATCAACCAGCCGCTCAACCGGCTGTCCACCAGCACCCCGCCCCCGCGGGCGACCTCCACCTGCATCGCGTCGAGGGCCCGGTCGATCGACTGGTCCCGCTCCGCCAGGCGCCCCAGCGCCTCGAGCGTCAGGCCGCGCCGATAGGCCTCCTCACGAAACACTTCCCCCGCCGAAAGGTACCGGAGGTCCAGGGCGCGCGCCAGCGCTTTGGCGACCGTGCTCTTGCCGGCACCGATCTCCCCGCTCACCGTGACGATCATTCGGACTCGACCGCCTCGGCGGGTTCCTCTTCCTCGTCCTCGGCGTCCCCCTTGCTCGTGAAGCGGTGGGCCACCGTTTCGGGCTGGACGGCGGAAAGGACGACGTGCCCGCTGTCGGTGATGACCACGGCGCGGGTCCGGCGTCCGTAGGTCGCGTCGATGAGGATCCCCTTGTCGCGCGCCTCTTGAATGATCCGCTTGATCGGAGCGGAGTCGGGGCTGACGATGGCGATGATACGGCTCGCCGCAACGATGTTGCCGAATCCGATGTTGATGAGGCGGGTCTCCATCGGCGCTGTGCTCCTCACTCCACGTTCTGGATCTGCTCGCGCAGGCTCTCGAGTTCGCCCTTCACCGCGATCACGGCCCGGGAGATCTCCAGGTCGTTTGCTTTGCTGCCGATCGTGTTGGCCTCGCGTCCCAGCTCCTGCACGAGAAACTCCAGCGTCCGCCCGAGGGTTCCATCCCCCGCCAGATGATGGCGGATCTGGACGAGGTGGCCGCGGAATCGGGTGATCTCCTCCGAGATGTCGCATCGATCGGCGAAAAAGGCCATCTCGGTCGCCACCCGGCCCTCGTCCACGGGGACCGCCCCCCTCAGCTCTTCGATCCGCTTGGCCAGCCGCCCCGCGTACTCCTTGACCACCGCGGGCGCGCGCCTCTCGATCTCCTCGATCCGCTGTCCCAGCCGCCCCACCCGCTGCTCCAGGTCGGACGACAACCGCGCGCCCTCGGCCTCCCGCATCGCCACCAGCCGGTCGAGTGCCATCCGCACCCCCTCGGCGATGGCGGTCCAACCCGCCTCCAGGTCTTCCTTCTGCTCTTCGATCTTCACGAGGTCGGGGAGACCCGCCAACATCGCCAGATCGGGGGCCCCGGAGAGCCCGACAGCCTGTTTGAGGTCATTCAGGGCGGTGACGAACGTTCTTGCCAAGTCTAAGTCGACTTTTACTGTTCGCACACGCTTTCCGTAGCTTTCTCTCATTATAGCAATCTCAACCCGACCCCGCAAGACGCGCCCCTGCGCGAGGGACCGGATCCGATCCTCAAGGGGGGAGAGCTCCCGCGGAAGGCGCACCACCACCTCGAGGAACCGGTGGTTGAGCGACCGGATCTCGACGCCGTACCGGCCGATGGAGGTGGTGAGGTCGGCGGTTCCAAACCCCGTCATGCTCCTCAGCATCTGCGGCGGCGGTGCCGGCGGATTGTCTTGAAGCGTTCCGAGACGAGAAAGGGCACCCAGGAGAGTCCGGCGACCGCGACCCAATCTCCTCTTCCCAGTGGGGTCGCCGAGAACACCGTGCGCAGCCCCGGGGCGGTCACCACCAGGACCTGGAGGGCAATCGAGAGCGTCACCGCCCCGAGAAGCCAGCGGTTCGCCGCAAACTCCCGCCCGGTCACCGGTCGGTCCGCGGACCGGCAGGAGAAGGCGAAGATGAGCTGGCTGAGGGCGAGGGTCAGGAAGACGAGGGTCCGGCGCTGCGTCCCCGACTCCCCCCTGACCATCCCCCAGAGATCCGCGGCCCCGCAGGCCGCGGCGATCACCAGGCCGAACGCGAGCACGGCCGTGAGTCCTCCGGCGGCGAACGGCGACTGCCTGGCGGGCCGGGGGGGCCGGTGCATCACGGCGGGATCCTGCGGGTCCACGGCCAGCGCCGCCGACGGCAGGCCGTCGGTGACGAGGTTGATCCAGAGGATCTGGATGGGGGTGAGGACCGCGGCCGCGCCGGCCAGCGTCGCGGCGAGTACCACGGCGACCTCCCCCACGTTGCTGGCGAGCACAAAGAGCACGAACTTTCGGATGTTCTCGAAGATGGTGCGGCCCTCACCGATCGCCGCCACGATCGTGGCAAAGTGGTCATCGGTGAGAACGAGGTCGGCCGCCCCGCGCGCCACATCGGTGCCGCCCCGCCCCATCGCGACACCGACGTCGGCCTCGGCCAGGGCGGGAGCGTCGTTTGCCCCGTCGCCGGTCATCGCCACGATCTCCCCCGCTCCTCGCAACGCCCCCAGGATCCGGACTTTGTGTTGGGGGGTCGCCCGCGCAAACACCGAGCAGGTTCGAATCGCGTCGGTCATGGCCGCGTCGGAGAGCCGGTCGAGGTCCGGCCCGGTGAGCGCCGTGCCCGAATCGTCCAGGCCGACCTCGCGCGCGACGGCCAGCGCCGTGCGCGGGTGATCGCCGCTGATCATCAGCACGCGCACGCCGGCCTCCCTGGCGGCGGCGATCGCGGCCCGCGCCTCGGGGCGGACCGGATCGACGAGGCCGACGAATCCCAGGAACACCGCGGACCGGTCGGGGGCGTCGAACAGATCCCCCGGCCCGCGCGCGTCGGGGGGGAGGACGAGCCGGGCGATCGCCACGACCCGCATCCCCTCGGCGGCCATCGCCTCCGCGCGGGCGAGGAGGGCAGCCCTGGCCGGGTCGTCGAGCGGCTCCTCCCCCGCCCCGCCGACCCGCGCGGTGCAGAAGGGGACGATGGCCTCCGCAGCGCCCTTGGCGTATGCCGCCAGCCCGGTCGCGGTGCGGTGGGCGGTGAGCATCCGCTTGCGCTCGGGCGTAAACGGGGTCTCGCCCACCCGTGGAGCCGTCCGGGCGAGGGCCGCGGGATCGAGCCCCGCCTTCATCGCGGCGGCGGCGAGGGCGGCCTCGAGCGGATCCCCGAACGGCCGCCATCGGCCGCCTTCCTCCACCACGCCGCCGTCGCTCGCCAGGACGGCCGCCTCGAGCAGGGCGCGGAGCGGCCGGAAGTCGCGGGCGTCTCCGCCGTCCCGGAGGCGCACCTCGCCGCTCGGCGCGTACCCGGGCCCCGTCACCTCGATGGTTTGCCCGGCCGCCTCGATCCGGCGGACGGCCATCTCATTGACCGTGAGCGTCCCGGTCTTGTCCGTGCAGACCACGGTGACGGTCCCCAGCGCTTCCACCGCCGCGAGCCGGCGCACGATCGCCCGTTTCCGCGCCATCCGCTGCACGCCGAGCGCGAGCGCGACGGTCACCGCCGCCGGCAGCCCCTCCGGCACGGCGGCCACCGCCAGGCTGGTGGCGATGAGGAACATCTCGAACGCCGGCCGGCCGTGCGCGCGCCCGGCGAGGAACACCAGGGCGCACAGCGCGATCGCCCCCACCGCCAGCGAGCGGCCGAGGGCGCTCAGTCGCTCGGTGAGCGGTGTGCGTTTGGGAGGCGCGGCATCCACCGCCCCGGCGAGCGCGCCGAGCTCGGTCTGGGCTCCCGTCCGGATCACCACCCCTCGGCCCCGGCCGGAGACGACGGCGGTGCCGAGGAAGGCGAGGGTGTGTTGCTCCGCCAGCGGAGCGTCCTCCGCGCAGCTCCCCTCCGCCTCCTTGCCCGCCGCGGCCGCCTCTCCGGTCAGCAGGGACTCGTCCACGGCGAGGACGTGGGTCTCGACCAATCGCAGGTCCGCCGGCACCCGCGCGCCCGAGGTCAGGACGACGAGATCGCCGCGCACGAGGTCCGCCGCCGGCAGCCTCCGCGGGATCCCGTCGCGGATCACCTCCGCGTGCGGCGCGGCGAGGGTGCGCAGCGCGGCCAGCGCGTGTTCCGCCCGGTGTTCCTGCGCGACCCCAAGCGCGATGTTGACCGCGACGATCAGCGCGATCGCCAGCGCGTCGACCCGCTGCCCAAGCAGCCATGACACCGCCGCGGCAGCCAGCAGCAGCAGGACGAAGAATTCCGCGAAGTGCGCCCCGATGCGGCTGACCCACGAGCGCGGGCGGCGCGCCGGCAGCCGGTTGGGGCCCGTCTCGCGCAGGCGGCGTTGCGCGTCTGCCGTGGTCAGTCCCCGCTGGGGATCGGTCCCCAGGGCGCGGACGACGTCGGGCCAGGGGGTCGCGTGCCAGGACACGGGTCTGGGGTTTCGGGACGGCGGGAGGGGATTCCCACCGCCGGGCGTCGCGCCGTCCGCATTCGGGGCCGATCGGAGGCGCATAGGAAGTGCGGCGGTCCCCACCAAATTGGATGCAGGACCATGCCCGAAACCGTGGCCGCGCTCTTCGACAGCCTCGCCCTCGCCGCCGTCGCGGGAGAGATCCGCGCGTGCCTGGGCGCGCGCTTTGCCGGGGTGCGCCAGCCCTCCCCCGATACGATCGCCATTGCCCTGGCGCCCGACCGAACGGTCCGGCATCTGCTCGGCTGCATCCACCCGCAGCGGAGCCGCGTCCACTTCGCCCCTCGGCCCGAGGCGACGGAGCGGCTCTCGCCGTTCGGGACGCTGATCCGCAGCCGGCTGGCCGAGGCCCGCCTGGGCGCCGTCGAGCAGCCGCGGTTCAACCGGGTGCTTCGGCTGGGATTCGATGCGCTGGAGGGCCGCGTGTGGTTCGTGGCGGAGGTGATGGGTCGGCACAGCAACCTCATCCTCGCGGACGACCGCGTGGTGCTCGGTGCGCTCAAAGTGGTCAGCGCGGCAATGTCGCCGCGGCGGCCGGTCCTGCCGGGACGCCCCTACCTCGCTCCCCCCGCGGACCGCCCAACGCCCGATGCGCTGGCGCTCGAGGCCCTGGGCAAGCTGCTGGAAAGCCCGCTGCCGCTGGCTCGACGACTGTCCCAGACCGTCTTGGGGATCAGCCCGACGATGGCACGGGAGGTCGCGGCGCGGGCGGGGGTGGACGCGGAGCGGCCAGCGGAGGCGGCGGCCGCCGCCGCGGCGGCGATCCTGGGGGTTCTGCGGGAGATCGGGGCGACGCTCGACTCGGGCGCGTTCGCGCCGACGCTCTACACCGAGGAAACGCGGGCCGCGGCGTTCGCGCCGTTCCCGATGCGGATCTTCGATCGATGGACGGCGCATCCGACCTCGACGATGAGCGAAGCCGTGGACCGCTTCAGCCGTGATGCCGCCGCGGCCTCCCCGATCGAGGAGCGGCGCGCGCAGCTCGCGGCCTCGGTCGGCGCGGCGCTGCGGAAGCGCGGGGCCGCGCTCGACCAAAACCGGCGCGCCCTCGCCGACGCTGAGGCCGCCGAGCGCTACCGGGTGATGGGCGATCTCATCCTGACGTACGCCCGCAACGCGCGGCCGCGAGATGTGGCGCTCCGCGTCCCCGATCATACCGCGGGCGGCGCCGAGATCGAGATCCCGCTCGATCCCGCCCTCACCCCCAGCGAGAACGCGCAGCGCTACTTCCGCCGGTACGCGAAGGCCCGGGCGGCGGCGCGGGCAATTCCCGCCCGCATCGGCCAATTGGAAGCGGAGGCGCGCGCCCTCCGCGCCGCGCTCGTCCAGATCGAGGCGGCGGGGTCCAGCGATGATTTGTGGGAAATCCGATCAGACCTCGCCGTTGCGGGAGGAGGAGCACGCACCCCACGCGGCCGGCCTCCGGTGCGAACGGGGCCGCGCCGATACCTGACCGCCGACGGCGCGACGATCCTCGTCGGACGCAGCGCCCGCGAGAACGACCGGATCACCTTCCACGAGGCCGGCCCCGACGACCTGTGGTTCCACGCCCGGGGGCTGGCGGGGGCGCACGTCGTCCTGAAAGCCGGCGGCCGCCCCGCCGAGTCGAGCATCGCCGCGGCCGCGCAGGCGGCCGCCTACTACAGCGAGGGGCGCCACGACGCGCAGGTCGCGGTCGATTGCGTGCCGCGCAAGCGCGTCCACAAGCCGCGCGGGGCCGCGCCGGGGGCCGTCACCTACTCGGAGGAACGGACGCTGCGCGTCGCCCCCGCCGTGCCGCCCGGGGAGGCCGGGGGAAGCGACCCCCTACGCGGTGGGGGAAAGCGGGGGCGGGGTTAGGAGCGCGTGGCGGCCGCCGCGTGCGGTCGGGCGACCCGCTTGGATCCCCGCCGCACGGAACGGTCTTTCATCGCATGCAGCCGGCCGTGGGCGACCTGCAGGGTCCGCTCCGGGGTGGGCCCGTCCTTGGGCCAGGTGGCGATGCCGTAGGAGAGGCTCACCGCCGCCCCGGCGTGCCGCTGGCGGGGGATCGAGATCGCCAGATCGCGCAGCCGGGAGATCAGGCTTCCGGCGCGGGCGGGGCTCGTCTCCGGCAGCAGCAGCCCGAACTCATCGCTCCCGAGGCGGGCGACCAGGTCCGATCCGCGGATGCTTCGCGTCAACGTCTGGGCGATGTGGATGAGCAGCGCGTCGCCCGTGGCGTGCCCGTGGACGTCGTTGATGATCTCGAACCCGTCAAGGTCCAGCACGACCACGCTCAGGTCGTGTTTGCCGCGCCGGCTCCTGGCGATCTCCGACGCGAGCTGATCGAGGAAGCGGCGGCGGTTGGCGAGCCCGGTCAGCGCGTCGGTGGCCGCGAGCGCGTTCACCTGCGAATGCAGGCGCGCCACCTCGATGGCGCCCGTCAGGTAGCGGGCGACGACCGTGAGCAGGCTGAGATCGGATTCCGTGAACGCGTGCGGCGCCGCCCGATGCGCGCTCAGCACGCCCACCGCTCGGCCGCCGACCACCAGGGGCGCGAACATCGCCGACCGGACCGCCGCCTCGCGGCGGTGGACCCGGGGGTCCGCCCGCAGGTCCGGAATGAGCAGCGGCAGTCTCGACGCCATGACGATGCCGTGCAGTCCGGCGGTGCGCGCCACTTCGTGTCCGCGCGAGTTCGCGCGGAGCCCCGACGCCGCCTGGATCGTCAGGACCTCGGGGTTCCGTTCGTCGAGCAGCGCCAGCGAGCAGGAGTCGAATCCGGTCTCCTCGTTGAGGATCAGCATCACCCGCGCCAGCAGATCCGACAAGGCGTGGGCGGTGGTGAATTCGCTGGCGAGGCGGGCGAGAAAGAGCAGCGCCCGATCGGACCGGTGGTTGGTCCGGCGGGCCTGGGTGGGCGCGGAAGTTCCTCTGCTCGGCATGGTCAGGTGTGTCTCCTCTCCAGTGGCCCGGTGTGCGCCTCCGCACCACCCCGCGCGAGCGCGGGGGGGTGCGGATCACCGGCGCTCCGGTGTAAGTACCATGCCCAGTTTGTGTTGGGGCGAGACCTTTCCCCGATGCGAGCACGGGAGAGACACCCCGGCTGCGCCGGAAACCCTTCGATCGAGGGGCTAGACCGGCTCCTCGATCACCACCTCGTCGCCGCCGTCCACTTCGGCGACTCGAACCGTCACGACCTCGCGCGATGAGGTCGGCAGGTTCTTCCCGACGAAGTCCGGGCGGATCGGCAGTTCGCGGTGCCCCCGGTCGACCAGGACGGCCAGCTGGATGGACGCCGGCCGGCCGCGGTCGATGAGGGCGTCGAGCGCGGCGCGGACCGTCCGTCCGGTGTAGAGCACATCGTCCACGAGGATGATCCGCCGGTTGGCGACGTCGAAAGGGAGGCGGGTGCCCGAGGGCGATGCGCCGCCGCGGTCCGTCGATCGCCCCGCCCCCTGATCGTCCCGGTACCCGGTGACGTCGAGCGTCCCCACGGGGATGCGGATGCCCTCGGCTTCGGCGATCTGGTGCGCGAGCCGCTCGGCCAGCGGCACCCCACGCCGGGGGATGCCGACCAGGCAGAGATCCGCCCCTCCGGCGTTGCGCTCGACGATCTCGTGCGCCATCCGCGTGAGCGTGCGGCGGATCGTTTCCCGGTCCATCACTTTGGCCTTTTCCCGCAGCGTCACGCTGGAAAGCCTCCCGCCCCTGCCTGCGCTTGCCGTCCTCGGGGTTGCGGAATCGTGGCCTACACTTCGCGCTTTCTCGATCGCGCCCTGCCGGAGGCGGGGGGCGCGGCCTCGGCGCGGAGTCGATCGAGGAGGGTCGCGAAGTCCCGGGGGAGGGGGGCATCGCACGTCACCGCGTCACCGGTCCGCGGGTGAGTGAACGCCAACCGCGCGGCGTGGAGCGCCTGCCGCTGCATCTCCGGCACCCGGGCGCGGCCGTAGACCGGGTCGCCCAGGATCGGATGGCCGATGTGGAGCAGGTGAACGCGGATCTGATGCGTCCGTCCGGTTTCCAGGCGGCACTCCAGCAACGTCGCTTCGGGAAACCGTTCGCGGACCCGGTACCGCGTCACGGCCGGCCGGCCGCGCGGCACCACCGCCATGCGGGTCCGATGGACGGGATGCCGCCCCACCGGGGCGTCGATCACCCCCGCCTCTCCCCTGAGCGTCCCGCGCACGAGCGCGAGATAGACGCGGGCGATCGCGCGCGCGCGCAGCTGCGCCACCAGCGATCGGTACGCGAGTGCGGTCTTGGCGACCACGAGCAGCCCCGAGGTATCCTTGTCCAGGCGGTGCACGATGCCGGGACGAAGCGCCCCGCCGGCCCCCGAGAGATCGGGCACCCGGGCGAGCACCGCGTTGACCAGGGTTCCCCCGGGGTGCCCCGGCGCCGGATGGACCGTGAGACCGCTGGGCTTGTCGACGACGAGAACGTCGGCGTCCTCATAGACGACGGTGAGGGGAATGGCCTCGGGACCGACGAGGAGCGGATCGGACGGCGGGGCGAGCACCTCCACCCGCTGCCCCGGCCGGAGGCGAAACGCGGGCTTCCGCGCGGCGCCGTCGACCAGGATCTCGCCGCGCCCGGCCAGATGCCCCACCCGCGAACGCGAATAATCGGGGAAACGCGCGGCGACCACGACGTCGAGGCGGCGGCCACGATCGGTGGCCGCCGCCTCGAAGACCGGGTACGCTGGCCCGTCAGACTCAACCGTGGGGTTCACCGTCCGACTGCGGCACCGGGCCGGCCCCGGGCCGCGGCCCCGATCCGGGATCTGGCTGGGGGGCGTGGCCCAAGGCGGCCCACATGACCGCGGCCAGGACGACGGCGACGATGCTGGCCCCCTGCGCGAGCGTCAGCGGACCCACCACCCGCGGGCTGTCCATGAAGTATTCGATCCCGAAGCGCGCGATCGCCAGCATCAGCACGAACTGCCAGAACAGGCGCCCCGCCGGCCTGGTCCCCCGATCGACGGCCAGCAGAATGCCGAAGATCACCAACACCGCGACCATCAGGTAGAGCTGCGTCGGATGCCGCGGCTCGCCGAACAGCACGACGGCCCAGGGGACGCGCGCCGGCCGCCCATAGTTCAGACCGTAGAGCAGCGACCCGATCATCGCGATCGCGTAGCCCACGGCCAGCCCCGGCGTCGCCGCGTCCGCGATCTGCCCCAACCCCCACCCGCGCCGGCGTCCGTACGCCCAGGCGACCAGCGCGCCGCCGATCAGCGCGCCGTAAAACATCAACCCGGCGTCCACCCAGATCATGGTGATCCGGGCCGGGGCCAGCGCGAAGTCCTGCCAGTTTACCAGCACGTAGCCGATCCGGGCACCGATGATCCCGCCGATGATCGCGTACAGGGAGAGGTCGACGACTTCCCCGGAGTCCCACCCCAGCCGTCGCGTCCGCGCGCGGGTCAGGACGATGGCGACGATGAACGCCAACAGCAGGAAGACCCCGAACGAGGAGACGGGAAACAAACCGAACGGGGTCGGGAGCTGGAAGAGCACGGGCCTCATTCAATCACCCCCGGCGCCGGCCAACGAGCGACGCGGCGACCAGCGCGCCTGCCCCCACGACGATCGCGGCGTCGGCCAAATTGAATACCGGCCACACGTGCACGTCGACATAGTCGATGACGTAGCCGAAGCGGAGGCGGTCGAAGATGTTCCCGAGCGCTCCGCCCACGATCAGGCCGAACCCCCACTGCCCCGCCCGAGCCGCCGGCCATGCCGTTCTATTGTAGAAGAGGACGGCAAGCACGGTCAAGGCGATGGCCATCGTGGCCCCGGGCGAAAGGCGCGTCAGGAGCCCAAAGGCGATGCCGCGATTGTGGACCAGCGTGAGCGCGAGCAGGTGCGGGATCAGGACCCGCGTCCCTCCCACGGGAACGAGGCGCGACACCTCGGACGCCCCGGCCAGGCTGCAGGCAAACCCCAGGACCCCCGCGGTGCCGGCGGCCCAGGCACCCGTCGTCAGCGCACGGCGACGCGCTGCCGCTCTTCGCGCTCCTTGCACTTGATGCACAGCCGCGTGTACGGGATCACCCGGAGGCGGTTGCCGTCGATCGGCTTCCGGCACCCCACGCAGATCCCAAAGGTGCCGTTGCTGACGCGCTCCAGGGCCTCTTCCACCATCTCGAGCATCCCCTGCACGTTGCTGGAGATGGCCAGTTCCTTCTCCCGCTCAAAGGTTTCGGTGGCAACGTCGACCAGATCGTCCTCGTACCCCGCCACGTCGGCGATGGGTTTTTCCTCGGTCTTGACCTGATGTTCCTCCATCTCGGTCAGTTCCGCGCGCAGCCGCTTGCGCTCTTCGAGCAGCAACCGGGTGAACTCATCCTTTCGCCCCACGCCGCTTCGCTTCGCCGGCCGCACGACGCGGACACGGGTCCGCGCCCCGTTTGAGGCGGGTGCCGCGGCCTTCCGTGCGCTCCGCGACTTGGGCCGTTGGGATCGGGCACGCGAAGGTGCCGCCTTCCGGGGTCGCCTGGCTGCCATCTAGGACCTCCTTGCGGGCTCGGACGATCCCGCGTTTGGTTTGCCTGCTCCATCATACGTGCGTCCCGGCGCGGGCGTCTCGCCGGGGGGCGGTAGCCGAGTTATACGCCGACCGCCTACAGGAAATTCCTCCGCCGGCGGATCGGCGGAAACGGCCTCCCGGACCGCGGCCGCGGCGAGGATCTCGGTTCCGTCCAACACCGGGACCGGGAGCTCGTCCGGGTCGGTGACCAAGGGGATCTCGGTGCACCCGAGCACGATCACCTGCGCGCCGCGCGCGGCCAGGGCGGCGGCCACCGCGCGCACGTGCTCGCGCCCGGCCGGGCCGAGGTCTCCGGCCTTCACCGCCAGGATCGCCGCCGTCACCCGCGCCTGCTCGGGCGCCGTGGTGTCGACGACTTCGATCCCGCGGCCGGCGAGGGCCCGATGATACAGCCGGGTCTCGACCGTCCCGTCGGTCGCAAGGAGCCCGGCTGCCCGGGGCCGCGGGGTCATCGCGGCCGCGGCCGCGGCGACCTCCGCCATGATGTCGAGCACGGGGACCCGCACGCTCTCCCGGATCGCGGGAAGGAAAGCGTGCGCGGAGTTGCACGGGATGGCAATCAGGTCCGCCCCGGCGCGCTCCAGCGCCTGGGCGGTCGCCACCAATGCCGGGGTGGGATCCGGTCCCTCGCCGCGCAGCGCCGCCGTGCGATCGGGGATCTTCGGATTGCTGTCGATGATGACGCGAAGATGATCCTGATCGATCCGCGCCGGCGTCAGGTGGACGAGCTTCCTATAAAAATCCGCGGTCGCCAGCGGGCCCATCCCGCCCAGCACGCCAACGACTCTGTTTCCCCGCTCCCCCGTCATCCGCTCGCTGCTCCCCTCGCGTTACTCCTAGTATCCTCGCGTGCCGGGACCGTTTCCCGCCTCCCGGGACGCCCCGCCCACCCTCGCCGCGGGCTTTTCGGGCGGGGGCAGAGCCCCCGGCGTCACGTCGTTACTGGGCCTGAACGATGCCGACGGTCAGCTCATGCCCATCCAGGCGCACCGACTTCCGGTGAACCTGCGCATCAGCCGACGGCACCCCGGCACGGGCATCGGCGCCCAGGACCTCCCGCAACACATAGTCGCGGTGGCTGCGGAGCACCTCCCCGAGGGCGGCATCCCCTTCGTAGTAGACGGTAATCCGGTCGGCGATCTGAAACCCCGCCTCCTTGCGCAGCTGCTGGATCTGGTGCACCAGCTCGCGCGCCATCCCTTCCCGCACCAGGTCGTCGGTGAGGGCCGTCTCCAGCACCACCCATGCCCCCGCCCCCCCGGCGCCGACCAGCCCGGGGTTCCAGACGACCCGCACATCGACCTCGGTGCGCTCCAGGACGACCTCCTGCCCGCCGGCCAGGGCGAGGCGGAACGGCTCGCGCTCCGGGGTCTCGTCGAGCAGGGCCTCCCCCCGCTCCCGCAGCGCCTCGACGATCGAAGTGATCCGGCCGCCGAATTTGGGGCCCAGCAGGTCGAACCGAGGGCGGACCTCCAACCGGCCCAGCGCCCGGGACGAGTCCGCGAACCGCAGGGTCTTCACGTTGAGCTCGTCGCGGACGTGCTCCGCCAGTTCGGGGTGGCGCTTCAGCACGCCCGACCGGTCGACCACGATCGCGGCCGCCAGGGGCTGGCGGACCCGGATCTTCGCGGCGTTCCGGGCCGACCGCCCGATGGAGATGACTTCGCGGGTCCGCTCGGTCGCCTCCAGCAGCGCAGGATCGTCCCAGGCGGGTTCGACCGCCGGCATCGCGCAGAGGTGCACGCTCTCCGGGGCGCGGTCGTCCACCGCGCGGACCAGGTTTTGATACAGCGCCTCCGCCAGAAACGGCACGAACGGCGCGAGGAGACGACTCAGGGTCACCAGGACGTCGTACAGCGTCTGATAGGCGGCCCGCTTGTCGGCGTCGAGCTCGGACTTCCAATACCGGCGCCGGCCCCGGCGAACGTACCAGAGCGACAGGTCATCGACGAAGCGCTCGATGGTCCGCGCGGCGCCGGGGACGTCGTATCCGTCGAGGCACTCGCGGACGGTCCGGATGACGCGGCCGAGGGACGCCCGCGCCCATCGGTCGAGCACCCCCGGCTCCCCGGCCTCGGCCGCGGCCCCCGGGACGAACCCGTCCAGGTTGGCGTAGGTCACGAAGAAGGCGTAGACGTTCCAGAGGGGGAGGACGAACCGGCGCCGGATCTCGTCCGCCGGGCCGTAGCCAAAGTTCACATTCTGCGACGGGGCCTGAACCGCGTAGAGCCAGCGGACGACGTCGCTGCCCATCCGCTCCGCGGCTTCATTGAACTCGATCATGTTGCCCCAGGACTTGTGCATTTCCCGACCCTGCTCGTCCCGGACCATCGCATGCCCGAGGCAGACCCGGTAGGGCTCGCGGTCTTCCAGCACCGTGCTCATCACCAGCATCGAGTAGAACCAGTTGCGGTACTGCCCGGGAAACGCCTCGGTAATGAAGTCCGCGGGAAACCACTCCCGCCACGACGCGGGATCCCGCCGGTACCCCATCGTGGAGTACGGCACGATCCCGGCGTCGAGCCAGGGATTTCCCACGTCGAGGATCCGCGACGTCGGCGCCCCGCACCGCGGACATCGGATCTTCACCGCGTCCACCCAGGGCCGGTGCGGGGTGTGGCCCTGAAACTCCTCCCACCCCTCGACCGCGCGCTGGCGCAGCTCCTCCTCGCCGCCGATCACCTCGAAGGTCCGGCAGGCCCGGCACTCCCAGATCGGCAGCGCCAGCCCCCAATACCGCTTCTTGCTGATCATCCAGTCGTGCATGTTGCGGAGCCAGTCCAGTTCGCGCTCCAGGCCGAACTCGGGGATCCAGCGGATCTTCTCCGTGACCGCGATCATGGGGGCGCGCAGCGGGTCCATGGCCAGAAACCACTCGTCGACCAGGCGGAAGACCAACTCGCTGCCGCACCGCCAACACATCGGGTAGCGGTGCGTGTACTCCTCCGCCTTGTACAGAAAGCCCCGGCGCTCCAGGTCCTCCCGGATCGGCGCCGCCACATCGTAGACATGCCGTCCGGCCAACCACCCAAACGGCTCGGTGAAGACGCCAAACTCGTCGATCGGGGCCAGCACGGGAAGGCCGTGCTGCTTCCCCAGCGCGAAGTCCTCGGCGCCGCAGCCGGGGGCGATGTGAACGAGCCCGGTCCCTTCCGCCGCGCTGACCTCCGGCCAGGGGACGACCCGGTGCTCGACGCCCCGCTGCGCCGGTAGGTCGTCGAACGGCCCGGTGTAGGTCCACCCGACGAGGGCCGCCCCGGGCAGCTCCTCGCGGACCCGGTGGCCGCCGCGCAGCACGTCCAGACGGTCCTTCACGAGGTAGTAGGTGTCTCCCCCCTGCTCCGCGCGCACGTAGGTCAGTTCGGGATTCACCGCCACCGCCACGTTGCTGGTCAGGGTCCAGGGGGTGGTCGTCCACACCAGCAGGTACGCTCCCGGCTGGCCCGAGAGCGGCAGCCGCACGGTCAGGCTGGTGTGGGTGACCTCCTGGTAGCCCTCGGTGACGATCTCGTGTTCGGACAGCCCGGTGCTGCACCGAGGGCACCAGGGCATGACGTCGTGGCCTTTGTAGAGAAGCCCGCGCTCCCAGCACCGCTTCAGGAACATCCAGATGGAGTAGTTGTTCTCGTCGGACATCGTAAAGTACGAGTGGTCCCAGTCCATCCAGTAGCCGAGCCGCAGCGACTGCTGCGTCTGGATCCCAGCGTAGTGGAGGACGCGGGCCTTGCAGCGCTCGACGAACTCCGCGATGCCGTAGCGTTCGATGTCGCGCTTGCTCTTGAAGCCGAGCTCCTTCTCGACCTCGACCTCTACCCAGAGCCCCTGGCAGTCGAAGCCGTTCTGATACCGCTGGCGGTGGCCGAGCATCGTGTGGTAGCGGCAGAAGAGATCTTTGTAGGATCGCCCCCAGGCGTGGTGCACGCCCATGGGGTTGTTGGCGGTGATGGGGCCGTCGAGGAACGACCAGCGCACGGCGGAGGAGGCGTTCCGGGCGAGGTACTTCGGGAGGATCCCGTGCTGCTGCCACCACGCCAGCAGCGCCCGCTCCTGGGCGGGGAAGTCGACGCGGGTGTCCACTGGCTGAAACGGCATCCCGATCCTCCGCAACAAAAAAGCCCGCCCGGCTGAGAGGCGGTCCATCCTTGGCGCCAGGGTGGAGCGATCGGCGCAGCACACGACTGCGACGCGCCGTCGCGTTCCAGTTCTGGGCGATTCTAGCACACCCGCCCGAGAGCGTCAACGGCGATGCGTTTGGCCTCGCGCCCTCATCCCCCGCATCACTCGGGGGGTGTCCGGCACGAAGGGGACCCGCAGCCCGACCACCGGGGGCCCCGGACCCGCGCCGCAGCCCAGACCGGATGTGCGATCCCGGCGCGCTCCGACGTGGGGAGAGCGTCGTCCGTCGGGGCGAGACTCGCACGCCGCCGTCGGTGGGGGCGCCGGATGCCCGATGAAAGGCTGCGGGGGCCCGGCCGGTGCCCCCGGCCCGCCCCCGCGCCCTCCGCCTCAGGCGATGCGGTCACTCAGCGCGAGCAGGGGTGTGCGTCCGAGAACACCATCATCGTATCCACCGCGCTGTTGTTCGGCCCGATCCGAGTCGCCGCATCATCGTTCAGGCGGCGGAGGGCCCAGCCGGTCAGAGTGGAGAGCTTGTCGGTGTTGGGATCCATGCACAACAGCGTATCGTGGATCTCGGCGGAGGAGTCCTTCGACGACTCCAGCTGCGCGAGGGCATCGTGCACCCCGGCGATGTACCCGCGCTGGAACAGCGTCGGCATGTTGATCAACTCCCCGGTGGAGTAGTACTGGTCGGTCAGCGCGGCAAACGCAGGGACGGCAACGACCAGCACGAGTCCACAGATCATGAGACCTCTCTTCATCTCCCACCTCCGTCGGTGACCAGCAAGGAGCGAACGATCCACCCCCCTCTGTTCCCCCAATCGGAGGCGGGTAGACCGGTCGCGGCTGACCCGGGAGATGGCGGGAGGATCTCAGCGCATCGCGCGGCGGAGGCCGTCCGGGTACGGCGGACGGATCACCCCCGCCTCGGTGACGATCGCCGTGATCAGCTGGTGCGGCGTCACGTCGAACGCGGGGTTGCGTACGGCGATCTCGGCCGGGGCGACGCGGACGCTCCCGACGTTTCGGATTTCCTCCGGCCGCCGCTCCTCGATCGGAATGTCGTCGCCGGCGGGGGTGGCGAGGTCCACGGTGCTGAGCGGCGCGGCGACGTAAAACGGGATGTGATGCGCACCCGCCAGCACCGCCAGCGTGTACGTCCCGACCTTGTTCGCCACGTCCCCGTTCGCGGCGATTCGGTCCGCGCCGACGATCACCGCGTCCACGCCGCTCCCGCGCATCAGGGCACCGGCGGCGTTGTCGGTGATCAACGTTGCCGGGATCCCGGCGCGGAGCAGCTCCCACGCGGTGAGCCTGGCACCCTGCAGGACCGGGCGCGTCTCGCAGGCGATCACGGAGATCCCCAGTCCCTGGTCGTGGGCACACCGGAGAACACCGAAGGCCGTGCCGTATCCGGCGGTGGCGAGCATGCCGGTGTTGCAGTAGGTGAGCACCCGGGCGCCGCTGCGCAGCAGCGCCGCGCCATGCGCTCCGATCCGGCGGTTGGTCTCGACGTCGTCGCGCGCCAGCGCCTCCGCGGCCTCAAGGAGCCGGCGCGGAAGCGCCGTCCCATCGGGCGAGCCCTCCGCGACCGCCAGCATGCGGTCCAGCGCCCAGCCCAGGTTGACCGCGGTGGGGCGGGTGGCGCGCAGGCCGACCGCGGCGCGGCCGACCGCGGCGCGGCTCTCCGCGAGCGGACGCCCGGCGCACGCCTGCGCGGCCAGCGCGAGGCCGTAGGCGGCGGCGATGCCGATCGCCGGGGCGCCCCGCACCCGGAGCACCCGGATCGCCTCCGCGACCTCCTCCCACGTCGTGCAGCGAACGGTCCGCGCCTCGTGCGGCAACCCCGTCTGGTCGAGGAGGCACAGCGCGCCGTCCTCCCACCACAGCGGCGCGTCGGCGCGCATTACCACGGCGGGGCCGACGCGGCCCCCGGCCGGCGGGGGGAGCGGCCCGGCTCAGTCGATGGGGAACAGCGAGCCCGACACCGCCTCCTCGCGAGCCTGCTCCGCGGTGATGAACACCTGGCGCGGTGTGAAGAGGAAGATCTCATCGCCCACGCGCTGCATGTGTCCGTCCAGCGCATACGTCACCCCGCTGAGAAAATCGACGACGCGCTTGCCGAGGTCTCGGTCGGCGGCCCGGAGGTTGATCACGATCGGGCGGTTGGTCTTCAGGTAATCGGCCGCCGTCTGGGCCTCGTCGTACGCTCCAGGCTCCAGGACCACGATCTCCATGGTGCGCTGGGTGTGCAGGCTGAACACGGGGGCTCTGGGGGCGGCGGCGTCGCGGGGGAGCCCACCGCGCGCGTCCTCGTCTTCAAATCCCAGAAAGTTCCACATCCGCTGCATGATCCGGCTCATCGTCTGTGCCTCCGTCGGTGCTGCGTCTGCTGCTGCGATCGGTGCTGGGTCGTTTTCGGTTGCTCAGGCAAACAATGCTCGGCCGACACGGATCATCGTCGCGCCTTCTTCGATCGCCACCTCGAAATCGTTCGTCATCCCCATCGACAGCTCGTCCAGTCCACAGTCGGGCAACGCCTCGCGGATCCGGTCGCGCAACTCCCGCAGCTGCCGGAAAAACGGACGCGCCGCCTCGGCCGTCTCGACGAGTGGGGCCATCCCCATCATCCCCCGCAGCCGCAGCCCCGGGAGCCGCATCACCCGCGAGACCAGCCCCTCGGCCTCCCCCGGGGCGATGCCGTGCTTCTGGGACTCCCCGGAGATATTCACCTCGATCAGGACCCCGACCGGGTCACCGCCCCGCTGCGCGCCTCGGCGGCTGATCTCCTCCGCCAGTTCGAGCGAATCGACGGAATGGATCGCCTGAAACAGCCGGAGCGCGTCCTTCACCTTGTTGCGCTGCAGGCCGCCGATCAGGTGCCAGGACACCCCACCCCCGACCTCGGGGACCTTGGCCCGCGCCTCCTGGACCCGATTCTCCCCCAGCACGCGCAGCCCGCAGGCCACGGCCTCGCGGATCCGGTCCACGCCGACCGTCTTCGTCACCGCGATCAACTGCACGCCCTCGGGACGCCGGCCACAGCGCTGTACCGCCTCGGCGATCCTCGCGCGAACCCGCGCGACATTGGCCCCGATCTCCGCCATCGCTCCCCACCCCGGCGCGCCGGCCGGGCATGGTGCGGGGCCGACCCCCTCCCGCGCCGCCATCGGCGCGGGGGCGCCAGAGGGCGGTGTTTATTCGACAGCAGGGGGTCCAGGTCCTTGCCCGAGACCCCCGCCCCCCGATCAGCGATCGGAGAGGAGGCTCAGGCAGGCGGCCATCCTCCCCGTGACCCCATCGCGGCGGTGCGAGAAGAAAAGGTCCGGGCGGCACGCGGTGCAGAACGCCATCGTGATCGCCCGGGCGTCGGGCACCCCGCACGCCAGCACCTGGAACCGGATCGCGGTCTTGAGGTCGAGGCGCCAGCGGTCCGGCCCCGTCGGGCGCGCCGCGGCGCCCCACCACGGGGCCCCTGCCATCGCGCGCCCCACGGGGGCATCGACCTCGTAACAGCACCCCCCGATCGCCGGCCCCAGCACGACCGTGCAGTCCGCCGGGGTCGTCCCGAATGCCTCGCGCATCCGGCCGAAGACGCGGGGCACGATCGCCGCCGCGGTCCCGCGCCACCCGGCGTGCACCGCGGCGATCGCCGGCGTCCGCTCGTCCAGGATGAGAACGGGCACGCAGTCCGCGGCGTAGACGGCAAGCCACACCCCCGGATCCGCCGTGATCAGGGCGTCCGCGCCGCGAATCGGCGCGCCCCCGGGGCGCCCGTCCCCGCTCCGGCCGACGGCCGCGACCAGGCTGCCGTGCACCTGCTCCGCTTCGGCGAGCGTCCCGGAGGTGATCCCCAACGCCTCGGCGACCCTCGCGCGGTTCGCGGTCACGGCCTCCGGGAGATCGCCCACGGTGTAGCCGAGGTTGAGGCTGTGGTAAGCGCCCGCGCTCACCCCGCCGTGTCGGGTGGAGAACGCCGCGCGGACGAGCCCGGTGGCCTCCAGGGGGACGGCGGGGATGAGGCCGGCGGTCATACGATCCGCTGGCGGACCACCGCGCTCGCGTAGTCGAGCACCACCACGACGATGGCGATCATCCACAACGCGGTGGCGGCCTGGCGCCATTGGAGCAGGTTGATGTACTGCTGGAGGACAAACCCGATCCCGCCGCCGCCGACGAATCCGATGACGGTGCTGAACCGAACGTTGATGTCCCAGCGGTAGATCGTGAACGCGATGAACTGCGGGATGATCTGCGGCACCACCGCGTACCGGACCACCTGCAGCCCGCTCGCCCCCGTGGCGGTGATCGCCTCGATTGGACCGGTGTCGATGCTCTCGATCGCCTCCGAGTAGAGCTTCCCCAGCGCCGCGATGCTGTGCACGCCGAGCGCCAGCACCCCGGCGAACGGGCCCAGGCCCACCCAGACCGTGAAGATGATCGCCAGCACCAGGGCTTCGATCGACCGGGTGAGGTTGAAGAACGTCCGGGTCAGCGCGTAGACCAGCGCGCCGGCCGGCACGTGGGCGGTGAGGTTCTTGGCTCCCAGGAACGAGAGGGGAACGGCAAACAGCACGCCCATCGTCGTGCCCATCAGGGCGAGGAAGATTGTCTCCACCATCCGGTCGATCACGGTGAGGAGCGTCTGGCTCGGATGGAGCCCCCCGGTCCCGATCACCACCTCCGCCGTCACCGTGTTCTGGGTCCCCTGCACCTCCGGGGCCGTGAACGCAAACGTGAACCGCCCCCCGGCGTCGGTGGTAAACGCCCCCAACTGCTGGCGCTGGCCGATCTGATTCTCCCACCACAGCATCCCCGGACGGTTCGGGGCGAACCCCTCACCGGTCGCGGTCACCCGATCTCCGATCGCCCCCCGGATCTCGGACAGGACGAGGCGCGCCCCGGCGGCGGCCGGCGGGGAGGGTGCCTCCCCTCCATAGAGAAAGGGCGAGGTCCCGATCTGCAACTGCCGATCGCGCTCCAGGACGTCGGGAGAGGCCAGCGCGGTCGCAAACGGCCCGACGAGGTAGGCGCCGCGCCAGAGCTCGCCCAGCCGGATCTGCGTGACCCGCCACCCGTAGGCATACGTGAGCACGGTGATGACGACGAAAAGGTAGAACCACCACGACCGGTACCACGCCTGGGGCTGCCAGCGGTCGCCCGACGCGCCCCGATCGGGCTTCGTGGCGGCCATCAGGTGATCTCCACTTCCACCGCATCCTCGCCGTAGATCGCCCGAAAGCGCGCCTCGTCGATGTCGTGGGGGAGGCCGTCGAACACCATCTGCCCGCCCTTCAGCGCGATGATCCGGGTGCCGTAGCGGCGCGCCAGGCTGAGGAAGTGCAGGCTGCACAGGACGGTGATGCCGTCTTTCTTGTTCAGCTCCTCGATGTACCGCAGCACGGAGTGCGACGTTGCCGGATCAAGGCTCGCCACCGGCTCGTCGGCCAGGATCAGTTCCGGCTCCTGCATCAGCGCGCGCGCGATCCCGACCCGCTGCTGCTGCCCCCCGGAGAGCGCGTCGGCCCGAGCGCGGGCCCGCTGCAGAATCCCCACGCGCTCCAGGTTGGCCGCCGCCCGTTGACCGAGGGCGGGGGGAAAATAGTTGGCGAGCGCCCACGCCGGCGGGACGTAGCCCAGCCGCCCCGCCAGGACGTTGGTGAACACCGAGGCGCGGCGGACCAGGTTGAACTGCTGAAAGATCATGCCGATCTTCCGCCGGATCTCCCGCAACTCATGGCCGGAGGCGGCCGTCACGTCCCGGCCCTGGAAGGTGATCCGCCCCGACGTGGGGTCGATCAGGCGGTTGATGCACCGCAGCAGCGTGGATTTGCCCGACCCGGACAGGCCGATGATAACGAGGAACTCGCCGCGGGCGACGTCAAAACTGACATCCGACAGCGCAACGGTGCCGTCGCCGTACACCTTCGTCAGGTGCTCGATCCGCAGGACGGGCTCGCTCACCACCGCCCCCCCGCCGTCGCCCGCGAACGCGTCCCGCCCGCGCGCCGGCATCGCGGGATCGGGGGGATCCCGGGCGCGTGAGCGATCTCTACTCGGTCACGCCCGCGTACTTCTGGACATCCCGGACGACGTTGAAGAACGCGTCCAAATTCGGCACCGAGACGTGGTACTTGGTGACCAGGAGGTGATAATCGGCGAGCGCTTCGATCTCGTACAGCGACTTCAACGCCTCCAGCCCGGCCGGCTGCTGCGAGAACAGGAGGAGGGCGTTCGTCACCCGATCCTTCACGTCGGCGGGCAGGTCCTTTCGGAAGCTGACGGTGTCGTTGGGGATGGGATCGGACTTCCAGATCACCTTCACCTTCTGCATCACGTCCGGCAGGGTCTTCTGCACGGTTGCCCGCGCGTCCTCAAACACCGCCCCCGCGTCCACCCGCCCCTGGTAGACGGCGAGCACGACGTTGTTGTGCGAGCCGGCGAAGACGCTCTGGCCGAAGAACTTGTCCGGGTCGTACCCGGCCTTCTTTAGGCCCGCCTTCGGGAACAGGAATCCGGACGTGCTCGCCGGGTCCACGAAGGCGAACCGCTTTCCCTTCAGATCGGCCAGCGAGTTGATCCCCGAGCTCGCCTGCGTGATGATCTCCGCCCGGTAATAGGGGAGGCCGAAGCGCACCGTCACCAAGCGCACCTCGACGCCGTACTTCTGATGGGCGAGGACGTACGAGAACGTATTCAGCCAGCCGACGTCGGCGCGTCCGGCTCCCATCGCCTCGATCACCCCGGCGTAACTCGTCGCCACGAACGATTCGAAGCGATACCCCGTAGCGATCTCGAGGAGGTGGGCGATCCGGTTGCCGTTCTCGAGGATCGTCCGCGCCTCGCCGGAGGGCACGAACGCCATCACCAGCTTCGTCTCCGCCGGCGCCGGGGCGACCGGGGCGGACGCGAGCGCCGCGAAGGACAGGACCGCGGCGAACCCCAGAGCGACCAGCCGTCGAGTTGTCACTGAGGGCCTCCCCCAAGAGCGTGTGCGCCGTACTTTCTTGTGGCTCTCCGGTTTCTCCTCCCCCCTGCGCGCGGGATCGACGGCACCGGCCACGGGATCGCGCAGGCTCTGGGTACGCACGGGGTCAGCTCGTGGTGGAGGCCCGCCGCCCGCGGCGGGCGCGGTGGTCTGCGACGTCCCGCGCGGCGCGCCGGAGTGCGGGCGGACGGCTCAGGCGACCTGGCGGTGACCGCGCGCCCGGGTCTTCGTCTCCGCCGGCGCCGGGGGCGCCTGGAGCGGAAATGGCGCCGAGGCGAGTTCGTGCCGCCGCGCCTCCCACAGCCGGTCCAGCTCGCGGACGATCTCCACCAGCCGGGCCCGGATCTCCCGGGGGAGGGGATGACCCGAGCCCTGCTGGTAGAGCATCAAGCGCTCCTCTGAAAGTCGGTTGATCAGGTCCCCGGTGGTCGGCGGAGGGGCGGCGAACGATCCGCCGTTCCCCCGCGCCGGGGCGCTCGCCTTGCGCTTCGTCGCCACCGGTCCCCCGGGCCCCCGGCCCGCCCGCCTCAGCACCGCGAGTATCCGCAGGACCGACAAGAACTGCAGCCATTCTCATGGATCAGCGAATTGCCGCAGTCCGGGCACACGCCGGCGAAGGTGAGCAGCGGTTGCTGAATCTCCGCCTGGGTCGATCGCCCCGCCGCCTCGACGGCGAGCTCGACCGGCCCGTCGGCCCCGCCGCCGTTTGTGTGCCCGTTGGAGGACCGGGGCTCGGGGAGCCGATCGGCCATCGGGAAGACGAGATCCGGACGGAAGCCGGGCCCGTAGAGCGCCCGCCCGACGGCCAGGGCCACGCCCTGGGCGACGGTGGTGACCCGCACGATCGTGCCGTCCCCCGACCGGTCGATCGCCACCTCCCGGGATTGGACGCGCCACAGCTGTTCGATCACGTCGCGCGGATCGGCGCCGGTGCGCAGCGCCAGCGAGGCCATCCGGCCGATCGCATCGGCCTCGACGTCGAGCGACTGCACGAACACCTCACATACCCCCCGGTCGTCCTCGTTGATCGTGACGTAGATCCGCCCGCGCGGAGTTTCGATCCGCTCCGTCCGCCCCGTGGTCACTTTCGGCCGGGGTCGCTTCGGACGCGGTTCCCAGACGGGCGGCGGTCCGGCCAGGGCCGCCGGCGCACCCTTCTCCTCGGCCTGCGGCGCGGCGGTGCCGTGGGTGCCTTCGGAGGCCTCCAGGGACCGCTTCGTCCCGGCGGTCAGGATGTTCTCGCGAGAGTTGGCGCGGTACACCGTGATCCCCTTGCACCCCATCTTCCAGGCGAGCAGGTAGATCTTGGCCACATCCTCCTCGCCGGTGTCGGCCGCGCAGTTGACGGTGGACGAGATCGAGTGATCGATGTGCTTCTGGATCGCCGCCTGCATCTGCACCCGCACCTCGGGCGTGATCTGGTGGGCGGTGACGAAGAAACCGGGGAGATCGTCTTCGCTGGCGACGCCGAACCGCTCCATATAGGCCCTGACCAGCGGGTGATAGACCGCGAAGGTCTCCTGCGAGAGCGACTCGCTCCGGCGGGTGTATCCCAGATCGAAGATCGGCTCGACGCCGCTGGTCGTGCCCGCCAGGACCGCCCCGCTGCCGACCGGGGGAACGGTGAGGAGGGCGACGTTGCGCAGTCCGTGCTCGCGGATCCGCGCCTGCACCGCCGGCTCCAGGGTCTGCAGGAACCGGCCCCGCAGATGCCGCTCCGCGTCGTACCCCGGGAACACACCCTTCTCCTCGCCGAGGGTGACGCTCTCGTCGTAGACGATATTCTTGATCCGGTCGAACAGCCGGTCCACGAACGCGACCGCGTCCTCGGTGTCGTACTTGAGGCGGAGCTTGCACAACAGATCCCCCAGGCCGGTGAACCCAACCCCAATGCGCCGAGAATAGAGGCTGGCCGCACGCTGTTCGGGGAGCGGATGCTTATCGGCGTTGTAGTCGAGTATGTTGTCGAGGAAGCGTGTGGCGAGGCGAAGGGCCCGTTCAAGGTGAGGCCAGTCCACCTGGGCCTGGGGGGAAAACTCATCGGTGACAAACGCGGCCAGGGACACGTTTCCCAGGCAGCAGCAGCCATACGGTTCAAGCGGGATCTCGCTGCAGGGATTGGTCGTGATGACGTTCATCCCGTTGTATTCGGACGTGCTCCACCGCTTGATCGTGTCCCAAAAGATGACCCCGGGCTCCGCGAAGTTCCGGGCCCCCTGGATCAGTTCCGCCCACACCTCTCGGGCGCTGACCGTCCGGCGGATCGCCGCCCGATCGTTCTCAAAGTACAGCTCCCACGGCGCGTCGGCTTCGACCGCGCGCATGAAGTCGTCGCTGATGCGCACGCTGATGTTCGCGTACCGGACCCGGCTGAGGTTCCGCTTGATCTTCGTGAACTCGAGGACGTCGGGATGGTGGTCGGCGATCGTGATCATCAGCGCGCCCCGCCGGCCGCTCTGGCCGATCGTCCCGGTGGTGAGCGACATCAGCTCCATGAACGAGGTCGACCCGGTGCTGGTCCGCGCCGCGTTGTTCACCGGCGCGCCCGCCGGCCGGAGGACGCTGATGTCGCCCCCCACGCCGCCGCCGAGTGAGTACGTGCGGGCGGCCTCCTTCATCCACTGGAAGATAGACTCGATCGAGTCGTCCTTGATCGGCAGCACGTAGCAATTATGAGCGACGGCGAACTCGGCGACGAAGGAATGGTCCCCCTCCACGGTCAGGTCATACACCGTCTCCCCGCTGGGGGGGGTCCACCCGCACTCCTTCACCTTCACGTACAGATCGCCGTCCACCACCTTATAAAAGAAGTTCTGCGGAACCTCGGCGAGGACCGCGTCGTGATCCCACTTGCCTTCGAGCCACGCGCGAATCGCCTCCACGTAGCGTTGCGTCCCAACGTTGATCCACAGACCCCGGTGCCGGGTGTACCGGAGGATCCCTTCCCAACGGATCGAGGCCACCACGCCCAGCCGCAGCAGGATGGCGAACACCTGCCGCACTAGGTCCGGGTTCGCCAGGAAGATTTTCATGCTGGTATCGCGAATGACGCCGTCGCCCGAGAACAGGCCCGCGATGAACGCCTTCTGCACCACCTTCCCGACCGTGAGAAACCACGCCGGCAGGCGTTTGTCATGGGCGTGGAAGGCTCCGCCAAAGAAATTCTTCATGAACTCAACCATCAGTTTGCTGTGCACGTAGACTCGCAGCCAGTGTCCTTCCTGGCCTTCACGCCGCTGGATGGCGGCCTCCACGCCGAACAACTGCTGGGTGAGGGTACAGATGGCTTCAGCGTAGGGTTCGTCGTCCTTGCTGAACGTGAAGTACACGCTGTTCTCGGTCACGCCGCCCTCGGCCATGAAGAACCCCAGCCAGAGACCAAACCGCTCGTCCAGAGGAACTTTGCGGCAAACCCTCCTGCTCTCGGCGCGCCCGCGGGCCCCCTGACCGCCGACGTAGGCCGTGATCGTGAAGAGCTTTCCCACTTCGTCTTCGATCGCGGCGGCACTCACATACTCCGCGAGATCGAGTTCCCGCACCGGCACGGTTTCGTCGATTCGACCAACTTTCACGTAATGCACGGGCGTGAGCTTCTGCGCCTCCACCCAATCCACACGCAACCCGTCGAAGGCCAGAAATCGGTGCTCCTTCGTCACCGAGATCTGCCGGTCGCCGAGGTACCAAAGTCGAACGGTCCGCAGCGGCTCTGCGATTTCTCGGTGCATCGTCTGTGTGACCTTGCGGAAACGGTTCCGGTGCGTCAGGACCTCTTCGCCCGCCTGGATCTCCTCGATCGTCTTGAATCCCTCTCGGGAGATCACACGGGTGCCCGCCGGAAAACAGTTCAGCGCGGTGACGCGTTTGGGGTTGCCCACCGCGTGCATGATCCGACCGCCGGGGATGAACCGAAAATCCTCCATCAGCCAGTAGAACTCCCGAGCGAACCGCTCCCGCGCCTCGGGCGTCGGCTCCACGCTCGCCACGCCGCGGGCCACGCGCTCCCACATCTCGACCGGGGTGAGCTCCAGGATCTGCCCATCGCGGTCGCGCAGCGCGTACTTGTCGATGAAGACGCGCGCGCGCAGCTCGTCCCCCCCGAAGAACTCCAGGGTCTCCTGCGGCAGCGGTGCGGGGGCGGCGGGCCCCTCTTTGGCTGCGGCGGCGGGCTCGGATGTCAGTGCCATCGGCGTCCTCCGGGAGAAGCAGATAGTGGAGACGAATGCGGCACGATCGTGGATTAATTCCGCTCGGGATCGGGTGGAGTGACTGGGATCAGCGCGATCTGCGGCGCCAGCTCCGCCTCGCGCTGCTTGCGGGCCTTTAGGCGCTGGATCTCATCCATCAGGCGGTCCACATCGGCCACCCGACGGTACACCGACGCGAACCGCACGTAGGCGACGTCGTCCATGTGGCGGAGCCGTTCGATCACCTGGTCCCCGATCACCCGGCTCGTGACATCCGCGACCCCGCGCTCCTGCAGCGCCCGCTCGATCTGCTCCGCCACGCGCTCCAAGGTCTCTCGGGTCACCGGCCGGCCCTCGCAGGCCCGGACCATCCCGGTGAGGATCTTGGTCCGATCGAAGTCCTCGCGCCGCCCGTCCCGCTTGACGACGTGCAGCGCGGCCCGCTCCACCCGTTCGAATGTGGTGAACCGCCGCCGGCATACCGGGCATTCTCGCCGCCGCCGGATCCCTGCCCCGTCTTCGATCGCCCTGGAGTCCAGGACTTTGCTGTCGGTCCAGCTGCAGTACGGACACCGCACGGATGTTTGCCTCACCGTCTACATCTAGAAGTAGAGGGATCATAACACACAAGATATAGTGTCTCAAGGGGGAAAACCTTCGCTGCCGCCTCAAAGTGAGGCGTGGCACCCCGGGTTCCGGGGCCGCAGGGCTCCCGCCGCCCTTTCTATCGGTCGCAAGACCCCGTTCCCTCATTCGACCGGATGGGCCACACATTGAGGTCGGCAGGGGCGTCCCGGCCGGGGGTGGGTCGTCCGGGTTGGGGGCTCGGCCTCGGGAGGTGGCTCCCCCCCCCTGAACGCGGGCCCTGGGATCCAGGGACGCGGAAGCGGCCGGGCCCTAGGTCCTGAAGATCACGCTCTCGCGGCTGAAGAGCGCGATCGCGAGCTCCAGGACGAGCGCGGCGTAGAACATGCTGGAGATGCACGTCAGCAGCAGGTGGCCCCAGTTGACCGTGCCCAGCAGCAGTTCGCGGAAGGCGAAGAAGGTGTTCAGGACGGGGAGGAGATAGATCCACGCCCGCCCCTGCATCTCGCTGATGAACTGCACCGCCAGCGCCGGCATCACGATCACGAAGTAGAGCGGGGTGACGTACTGCTGCGCCTCACGCGGCGACCGGGCATAGATGCTGACGGCGAGCTGCACCGCGCTGACCAGCGCCGCGAAGAGCAGGGCGACGACGAGCACCACCGCCCCGGTCCCCAGGGGCAGGCTGACGTTCAGCTGCCGCGCCGCCGGCAGCAGGACCGGATATCCCCACCGCAGGCTCAGCATCATGGAGATGACGACGATGATCACCGCCCCCATCGACGCGGTCAACACCGTCAGGAACTTCCCCAGCACGATCGCCTCCCGGCTGGGGGGGGTGACGAGCAGCGACTCCAGGGTGCCCCGCTCCTTCTCGCCGGCCGCCAGGTCCACCGCCACCGACATCCCGCCGACCACGGCGAGCATCGCCATGAAAAACGGCAGGACGCCGGCCAGCAGCAGCCCGGACAGCTGCCGCTGGGTCGCCACGCTGTGCTCGTCCAGCACCACGGGCAGCAGGTCGGCCGGGTTCAGGCGGCGCGCCAGCAGGCGCCGGGCGACCACCTGCTGGCTGTAGCGCGAGAGCAGGGACACGACCTTGTCCCGGGCGACCTGGCTTTCGGAATCGCTCGCGTCGTACTGGATGTCGACGTGGACCTGCCCGTCCCGGGCGATGATCGCCTCCATCTTGGGCGGGACCCGGACGACCGCCAGCACCCGGCGCTCGCGCAGCGCCTTGACCGGGTCGGCGGCGCGCACGGGGTGGATCAGTTTCGTCGTGTAGGCCATGTGGATCAGGCCCGCGGCCTGCCCCACGATCGCCACCGTCGGGGTGGTCGTGGTCAGCGCGCGCTGCTGACGCTGCTGCAGGTAGGGGATCCCCAACGTCGCCAGCGGCATCACGAACGCCGGCAGCAGCACCATCACCAGCAAGGTCCGGCGGTCCCGTAGCGCCTCCAGCAGCTCCTTGGCAAAGACCGCCCGCACCGACGGCCACATCGGCGCGGGGGAGGGCTCCGCCGGGCCGCCCCGCCCCCGCCGCAGCCGGCCGAGGATTCGGCGCATCATCGGACGGTGTCCTCCACCAGTTGGACGAAGATCTCCTCCAACCCGAGCCCCGTCTTGGCCTTCAACTCCCCCAGCCGGCCCTCGGCCTGGATCTTGCCGGCGGCGATGATCGCCACCCGATCGCAGAGCTTCTCCGCCTCGTCCATGACGTGGGTGGACATGATGACGCAGCGGCCGTCCCGCTTGAAGCGCTCAACGAACTCGCGCACCGACCGGGCGGAGATGACGTCCAGCCCGGAGGTCGGCTCGTCGAGGAAGACGACCGGCGGATCGTGCACGAGCGCCCGGGCGATGTTCACCTTCTGCTTCATCCCCTTGCTGAACGTATCGGTGATCCGGTCGATGTGCGGGGTCATCTCCAGCGCCTCGAAGATCGCCTCCACCCGCGCCTCCAGCACCTCGGACTCGACGCCGTAGAGTTGGCCGGAGTACCGGACCGCCTCCCGCGCGGTGAGCCGCCCGTAGACCCCGGTGTTCTCGGGGAGCACGCCGATCACGCCGCGCACCGCGGCGGGGTCCAGCCGCACGTCGTGCCCGGCGACCCGCGCCGTCCCCGAGGTCGGCCGCAGAATCGTCGTCAGCATGCGGATCGTCGTGGTCTTGCCCGCGCCGTTCGGGCCGAGGAGCCCGAAGACTTCGCCGGCGAAGCACCGAAACGAAACCCCGCGGACAGCGTGGAAGCTGCGGAAGCGCTTCTGGAGGTCCTCGGCTTCCACCAGCACGGCCGGCTCGCCCGTCGACCCCGCCCCTACGGACATGAGAACGTCACCGGGACGGCGCTGAGCGCAAAGATCACGACGACCGCCCCGGCCAGCAGGAGGTGCCGCGTCGTCAGCGGCGAGCAGTCGTCGAGCGGGCCGGGGTGCCCGCGCCGCGCCAGGAACAGGATCAGGGCCCCCATCAGGTAGTAGCGAAAGTACACCGCGATCCCGGCGGCGGCGAGGGAAATGGGCAGGTGCGCGCGCGCGCCGAACAGCGCGCGCACCACGTGCCCGCCGTCGAGCATCCCGCCGGGGAGCAGGTTGATCGCCGTGACGAGCAGGCCGATCCACCCCGCAAACAGGACGGGATGGATGAACACCTCCGCGGAGGGGGCGGGGTGGAGGATCCAGGAGATGAGAAAATCGACCAGCCGCGGGGTGGGGAGACAAGTGTGCACCAGGGCGGCGCCCCCCGCGACCACCGAGGAGTGCGCCACCCCGTAGATCAGCACGGGGATCGCGGCGATGAACCCGGCGATCGGCCCCGAGGCGCCGAGCTCCACCAACGCGTCCCGGTTCGGCGCCGGAGCGCGGGTGAAGATGATCGCCCCCATCGTCCCGATGGCGAACCCCGGGATCAGCGGCGGGAGCGGGATGAAGTACGGCAGGCTGGCGTCGATCCCCCGCCAGATCGATACGAGCTTGTGGCCCATCTCGTGGCAGAAGAGGATCCCCATCAGCGACAGCGAAAACGCCAGCCCCGACGTCACGGGGTTGAGGTGCTGGCCCGGCAGGCCCCCCTGCGCGTTGAGCAGCCCGGCGAAGAACGTGCTCAGCAGCGTGGCGGCAAACAGCGCCACCGGCAGGGACCACTGCACGCGGGTGGCGGGAGGTTTCGGGCTGAGCATCACCACCGTGTTCCCGCCGCGGCGCCGCAGCAGCGGAAGAACGTCGAGCGGCTCCAGGTCCCGTTTGAGCCGGAGAAACCTGGCCTTGTCGTCGGCCCCGGGGATGATGGTGAAGATCGGCCGACCCTGATCGACCCCGAAGTCCTGCACCGGGAACGCCGAGGCGACCGCGTCGTGAATGGCCGCGAAGCGGCTCTGGGCATCCGTCGCCATAGTCTCTAGCCTACCATCCGCGCGGGAGATTGGAAGAGGCGCGGCGAGGCGGAGCCCCGCCCTGTGCGCGGCACGGGCCCGATCCGCCGCCTCCCCCCTATTGGGGCGGCCTACGCGTCGGGCGAGCGATCCGGTCCGCTAGCGCTTCCGCAGGAAGGCCGGGATGTCCAGATCGTCGCGCTCCAACCGGGGGCTCCCGACCTCGTCGCCCCCTCCCACCCTCACGCTGTCGTCGTCGATCGATTCGTGATCGAGCCGCCGCCCCTCGAACCCCGTCGCGATGACGGTGATGCGCACCTCGCCGTCGAGGGTGTCGTCGATCACCGCGCCGAAGATGATGTTGGCGTCGGGATCCGCCGCCTTCTGGACGACCTGGGCGGCCTCGCTCACCTCGAGCAGCGCCAGATCGGTGCCGCCGGTGATATTCATCAGCACGCCCCGCGCCCCTTGCATCGACGTTTCAAGCAGCGGGCTGGCGATCGCCATCTCCGCCGCCTTGACGGCGCGGCCGTCGCCGCTGGCCACGCCGATACCGATGAGCGCGGACCCGGCCTCCGCCATGATCGTGCGCACGTCGGCGAAGTCGAGGTTGATCAGCCCCGGCACGGTGATCAGGTCCGCGATCCCCTGCACCCCCTGCCGCAGGATATCGTCGGCCACGCGGAACGCCTCGACGACCGTGGCGGTCTTGTCCACGACCTGAAGGAGCCGATCGTTCGGGATCGTGATCACCGTGTTGACGCGCTGGCGGAGGTTGTGGATGCCCTCCTCCGCCGCCGTGGCCCGGCGGCGCCCCTCGAACCCAAACGGCCGCGTCACCACCCCGATCGTCAAGGCGCCGAGCTCGCGGCCGACATGCGCGACGATCGGCGCGCCCCCGGTGCCGGTGCCGCCGCCCATTCCCGCGGTGACGAAGATCATGTCGGCTCCCTCCAGCGCCTCGGTGAGCTCCTCCCGGCTCTCCTCCGCGGCCTGTCGGCCGACATCCGGATCGCCTCCCGCCCCCAGTCCGCGGGTGAGCTTCGACCCGATGTGGATCTTCTTGTCGGCGTTGCTGAGCGCCAGCGCCTGCGCGTCGGTGTTGATGGCGATGAACTCGACCCCCCGAAGCCCCGCGCTGATCATCCGGTTCACCGCGTTGCTGCCGCCGCCGCCGACCCCCACGACCTTGATCGCCGCGTATCGCCGTAGATCCCGCTCCCCGTTCGCCATCCTCAGCCCTCCTGCCGGATCTGGAGGAGACCCACGTCTCTCCCCCGCGCGACCGGCGTTCGCCGGTTCGGTTCCCCAGGACAACATCCGTTCGATCGGGTGCCGCGACCGTTGCGCCATTGTCCTACCCCGTGTGCAGCGTCTCTGTCATTCGGTGCGGAGTGCCTAACCTCCACCCTAGGCCAATGCCCGCCCCGTGCTGGACACGGGGCCCCGCGGGTTCCGCTAGGCGCCCAAGGTAAATTCGCGGATCCACTGGCGGACCCGACCGTACACCGTCCCGTGCCCGTTGAGGCTCCTCGCCCCCCGGCCCACCCGGCGCCGCCGCGCGGCGTGCAGCACCAGCCCGACGCCGGTCGCGAAGGCCGGGCTGCTCACCGTGTCGGCCACGCTCCCCGAAATGTCGGGCAGCCCGACCCGCGCCGCCATGCCCAGCCGATCGGAAAACAATTCGGCCAGCCCGTCCAGCTGCGCCGTGCCCCCGGTCACCACCACTCCGGCGGGGATGCGGTAGGCCAAGCCGGAGCGGACGAGCTGCGTCTTCACCAGCCCGGCGATCTCGGCGATCCGCGGCTCGATGATCTCGCACAGCGCCCGCCGCGGCAGCGCCCGCGGCTCATGGCTGCCGACGTGCATCACCTCGATCAGCTCGCCCTCGCCGGCGAACGCGGACAGCGTGCCGCCGTCGCGGAGCTTCAATCGTTCGGCGTCGGCAAACGACATCCGGAGCCCCACGGCGATGTCGTTGGTGACGTGGTTGCCCCCGTAGGGCAGCACCGCGGTGTAGCAGAGCCCGCCGCCGGTGAAGACGCCGAGGCTGGTGGTCCCGCCGCCGATGTCCACCAGCGCCACGCCGAGCTCGCGCTCGGCCGTAGAGAGCACCGCCTCGCCGGAGGCAAGCGACTCCAGGACCAGCGCATCGCTGTCCAGCCCGGCCCGCTGCACGCACTTCAGAAGATTGGCCAGCAGCGTGCTCGCCCCCGTCACGATGTGTGCCTCGACCTCGAGCCGCGTGCCGTACATCCCGACCGGGCTCTTCACCCCGTCCTGGCCGTCGACGATGAAGTCGCGCGGGAGCAGGTGGACGATCTCGCGGTCGCTCGCCGGCACCGCGGCCATCCGCGCCGCCTCGACCACCCGCGCCACGTCCTGCTCTTCGATCTCGTGATCCGCCCGGGAGACGGCGACGACCCCGCGGCTGTTCTGGGAGGCGAGATGCCCACCGGAAACGCCGACGATCGCGGTGGCGATGCGGAGCCCCGCCATCCGCTCGGCCTTGTCCACCGCCTCCTCAATCGCGCGGGTGGTGGCCTCCAGGTCGACGACGACGCCCTTCCGCACGCCAACAGACGAAGAGGTCCCCATCCCTGTGATGTGGACCTCTCCATCTTCATCGAGCTCGGAAACGATCACGCAGACCTTGGTGGTCCCGATATCGAGCCCCACCAGGACCGCCCGCTTTGCCAACCGGGTGCACCTCCGGGTTCGACTAAGGGGGCGATGGACGGTGCATCGCCGGATCTATTCCACGCGCCCAAGGGTTCTCCTGCCTGCCCGCCGCGCCGGTGCCCTGCGCGGACGCCGCCGCCGGCTGGATGACGACGTTCCCCGGAAACCGCAGGTCGACGTACTGGACCCGCACCTTCCGCGCCGCGATCGCGTCGAGCACCTCGGGGACGAGCGCGAGGCGCTCCGCGACCCGCCGGCCTCCCCCCAGGCGGATGACCGTGCCGTCGCCGAGCGTGAGGCTGGCTTCGCCGTTTCGGTCGACCCTCACCAGGGCCACCTGCGGCCGCAGCGCCTCGGGCAGCGCGACCGCGATCCACGCCCCCAAGCGCACATCGGGGGACCCCAGCGTGGTGCCGACTTCCACGGCGGCGGGGGCGAAGCGGTCGACGATCAGCACGGGGAGCGTTCCGGGATCGCTCGACTCCCGAATCGCCACCGCGTCCTCGCCGAGGAGAATGTACCCGGCGTCCGCCAGCAGCGCCGCCACCGGAGGGCGCTCCCGGATCGTGATCGTCAGGCGTCGGGGAAACGCCATCGCCACCGAGACGTCCTGGACGCGCGGATCGGCGAGCAGGCGCCCGCGGATCTCGCCGGCGTTCACGCGGAAGGCGTTCAGGCCCGGGCCCACTCCGGCGCGGCCCAGGGCGTCGTCCGACGCCACCGCGGAGTTGCCGAGGACGGTCACCGACTGCAGGTCGAACACGGATGAGGCCGGGACCGCAGCGAGGGCGCACAGCGAGGCGATGGCGGCACAGAACCGCAGCAGGCGGCGCGCGGACACGCCGGGACGCGGGGGCGGTGCCGGACGCGTCTCGGGAAGGGGAACCACCACCGACATCAGGGACCCCTCATGCCGGGTCGAACTCCCC
The DNA here is from genome assembly GCA_035307765.1 of bacterium. Classification (NCBI taxonomy): domain Bacteria; species bacterium. Next base: position 104,111 of record DATGHU010000026.1, read on the forward strand.
GACGAGTTTGATCTCCGGCCGGAGGTCGACCCCCGACCGTTCGCGCACGCGCGAGCGGACCTGCTCGATCAGCGTCAGCACCTCCGCCGCCCGGGCGCCCCCAGCGTTCAGGATGTAGTTGGCGTGGCGATCGCTCACCACCGCTCCGCCGACGCGCAGGCCCTTCGCCCCCGCTGCGTCGATCAGCCGCCCGGCGTGATCCCCCTCCGGGTTGCGGAAGACGCACCCCGAACTGGGCGGTCCGAGGGGCTGCGTGTCGCTGCGGGTCTCCAGCCACGCGTCGAGACGGGCGAGGCACTCGGCGGGATCGGCCGGGAGCAGGGTCAGCTCGACCTCCAGCACGATGCCGGGATCCTCCTGCAGTCGGCTGTGCCGGTACCGAAACCCCATCTCCTCCCGGGTCCACCGCCGTTCGCCCGCGGGGGTCAGCACCCGCACCCGGGTGGTGACGTCCGCGATGCAGCGGTCATGCGCGCCCGCGTTCATGACGACGCCCCCGCCGATCGACCCGGGAATCCCCGCGGCGAACTCGAGCCCGCTGAGGCCGCGGGCCGAAGCGGCCCGGCTGAGCAGCGGCAGGCTGACCCCGCACTCCGCGGCGACGCGGGCGTCCTCGTACCGAACCGCCTCCTGCCCGCGGCCGGTCTTGATGACGACGCCGCGCACCCCGCGGTCGGCGACGAGGACGTTGCTGCCGCGTCCCAGGATCACAAACGGCAGGCCCTCCCGGTACAGCCACGCCACCGAGGCGGCGAGCTGATCGAGCGAGCCGGGCAGGAGCAGGATGTCGGCCGGCCCGCCGATGCGGAACGTCACGTGGCGGCTCAGCGGCTCGTCGACGCGCACGCCGCCCGGGCACAGCCGCTCCAAATGGCTCGCCAGCGTGTCGGACACCGCCTTAGCCACGCGGGGCGCCGACCTCCCGCGCGCGCAGCCGCGAGACGATGGCGTCCCCGATCTTCCAGACGTCGCCCGCCCCGATCGTCAAGACGAGGTCTCCGGGACGGAGGCGCCCATCCAGCGCGGGGGCCACCTGCGCGGCGTCGGGAATGAACTCGACCGGCCGGCGCGCGCCGACCGCGCGGACGATGATGCCGGCATCGACCCCCGCGATCGGGGTCTCGTCCGCGCCGTAGAGCTCCGTGATGATCACCTCGTCCGCGGCGTCGAACGCCCCGGCGAACTGCGGCCCCACGGTCTGCGTGCGGCTGTACCGGTGGGGCTGGAAGACGGCGATGATCCTGGAGTGGGGCCAGCACTGCCGGGCCGCCTGGAGGAGGGCACCGACCTTCGTGGGGTTGTGCGCGTAGTCGTCGACGATCAGGACGCCGCCCACCTCCCCCCGCACCGTGAACCGCCGCTGCACGCCGCGAAACGCCTCGAGCGCCGAGGCGGCGATCCCAAAGGGGATCCCCAGCTCCAGGCTGACGGCCAGCGCGCCGAGTGCGTTCTGGACGTTGTAGGCTCCCGGGACCGCCAGGGTCACCTCACCGAGCGCCGCCCCGCCCCGGTGCGCCTGGAACACGGTGTGCGCCCCGACCATCTCCACGGCCTCCGCGGTGTACGTCGCCCCGGCCACCAGGCCGTAGGTCACCCCGCGCCCCCCGAACCCCTCCGCCAGCGCCCGCCCCGCGGACGCATCGGCGCAGACCACCGCGAACCCCTGCCGCGGCAGCCGGTCGAGGAACCGCCGGAACGTCTCCAGCACCTGCTCGGCCGAGCCGTAGTAGTCCAGGTGATCGGTGGCATCGACGGTGGTGACGACCGCGATCTCCGGCGACACCTGGAGCAGCGACCCATCGCTCTCGTCGACCTCCGCGACCAGGTCCCGGCCCACGCCCGCGCGCGCGTTCCCGCCGAAGTCATCGACCTCGCCGCCGATCAGCACCGTCGGGTCCCTTCCGGCGCGCTCCAGGATCCGCGCGATCATCGAGGTGGTCGTGGTCTTCCCGTGCGTCCCGACCACGGCCGTGCTCCGCATCCCCTCCATCAACCCCGCCAGCATCACCGCCCGGTGCAGGACCGGGACACCGCGCGCACGCGCCGCCAGCGCCTCGACGTTCCCCTCCGGCACGGCCCGGCTGGTCACCACCACCTGCGCGTCGGCGACGTTCGCCGCGGCGTGGCCGATCTCGATCCGGGCCCCCGCGGCCCGCAGGCGCTTGGTGACCTCGCTCTCCCGGAGATCTGAGCCCGAGACGACAAAGCCGCGGGCGATCAACACCGACGCGATCGCGCTCATCCCGGCCCCGCCGATGCCGACGAAGTGCACGCGCGATCCCGTGGGGATCATCCGCACACCTCCTCGCGGACCGGGTGGGCGATTCGCTCCACGAGCGCCACGATCCGCTCCGCGGCGTCCGGCCGCCCCTGGCCGCGCGAGGCCGCGGCCATCGCCCGGAGCCGCGGCGGCGCATCGACCAGCGCCGTGATCTCGCCGGCCAGCGCCTCGCCGGTGAGCGCCTCGTCGCGCAGCAGGCTCGCCGCGCCGGCGGCAACCAGCGGGGCGGCGTTGTGCGACTGGTGGTCGTCGGCCGCGTAGGGATACGGGACGAGGATCGACGGCAGGCCGCACGCGGTGATCTCGGCGAGCGCGTTGGCGCCGCACCGGCTGACCACGAGATCGGCGCACGCGTAGGCCGCGCCGATCCGCTCGAGGTAGGGCAGGCGCACGTATCCGACTCCATCGGCCCGCGCCGGCGCCGGCCGATCGGGCGCCGCCCCGCTCCACCCCCGACCGATCTGATGGAGGATCTGCAGATCCCGGCGCGGGGCGAGGCGCCCCACCGCCTCTTCCACCGCCCGGTTCAACCGGGCGGCCCCCTGGCTGCCCCCGACCACCAGGACCGTCCGCCGATCGGGGGCGAGCCCAAACGCGCGCAGGCCGTCGTCGCGCGTCGCCGCGAGCACCTCCCGCCGGACCGGCAGCCCGGTCACCGCCGTGCGCCCGGCCGGCAGGCGCGACGCGGCGGCCTCGGACGCCACCGCCACCACCCGGCTGTACCGCGCCAGGATCCGGTTCGTCCGACCGGGGACCGCGTTGCCCTCGAGCACCACGACCGGCGCGTTGAGGACGGCGGCCGCCAGCACCGGAGGGAGCGCGGCGATCCCGCCGGTGGCGATCACCGCGGCGGGCCGAAACCGCGCCACCGCCCCCACCGCCTGCCCCAGGCTGAGGACGGCGGTCGCTCCGGACCAGGCCACCCGGAGCGGCGCCAGGCTCCTCGGCGGCCGGACGGCCAGGCCGACAAAGGGAATGCCGGACGCCGGCACCAGGCGCGCTTCCATCCCTCCCCCGCTCCCCACAAACACGAGACGGGTCGCGGGATCGTGCCGCTGGAACGCCTCGGCCAGGGCCAGCGCCGGGTAGACGTGGCCCCCCGTCCCCCCGCCGGCCAGCATGATGTTCATGGGCGCGCCCACGCCGCGCGCCGCGGCTTGGAGGGCGGCCGCTCCGCCGCGACCGGCTCGGGGCGATGGGCGTACTGGGAGAGGTTCAGCAGGATGCCGATGGCGAGAAAGCTGAAGACGAGCGAGGATCCGCCGAAGCTGATGAACGGGAGCGGCACGCCGGTCACGGGGACCGCGCCGGAGACGACGCCGATGTTCAGCGCCGCCTGGCCCACCAGCATCGTCACCAGGCCGGAGGTCAGCAGCATCCCGAAGCGGTCGGGGATCCGCGACGCGATGCGGTATCCCCAGACGACCACGAGGACGAACAGCAGGATGATCGCGGTGGTGCCCACCAGCCCGAGCTCCTCGCCGATGATCGCGAAGATGAAGTCGGTGTGGCGCTCCGGCAGGTAGAAGAACTTCTGCTGGCTGTGGCCGAGCCCGAGGCCGACGAGCCCCCCGGAGCCCAGGGCGAGGAGCGACTGGATGATGTGAAACCCCGTGCCGCGCGGGTCCTTCCAGGGATCGAGGAAGGCCAGCAGCCGGCTGCTGCGGTAGGACTCGCGCAGGATGACGACCAGCCCCAGCGGGACCGCGGCCGCGCTCACGAGCAGCAGGTGCCAGACGCGCGCCCCCCCCAAGAACAGCATCACCACGGTGATGAGCCCCAGCACGAGCACCGAGCCCAGGTCGGGCTGCTTGAGGATCGCGGCGCCGAGAACCAGGAAGACGATCAGCGGCGGAAGCAGCCCCGCCCCAAACTCGCGGACCCGCTCGCCGCGGTTGGCGAGGAAGTTGCTGAGGTAGAGGATCGTCGCGAGCTTCGCCAGCTCCGCGGGCTGGAAGTTGAAGACGCCCCCCAGCGACAGCCACCGGCGCGCGCCGCCGGCGACCCGGCCGATGTGGGGGAAGAGCACGAGGATCACCGCGGCGATGGCGAGGGCGAGCAGCGGGATCGTCCACCGCCGGAGCCTGAGGTAGTGGACGTGCCACGCCACCGACATCGCGCCGAGCCCGATGACCGCGTAGATGAGCTGGCGCTTCAGGAAGAAGGCGCCGTCGTGGAACTGAGCCTGGGCCGCGACCGAACTCGCGCTGTAGACCATCACGACGCCGACGCAGGTCAGCCCGAGCGCGATGACAAAGAGCCCCCACGCCGGTCCGCGGCGGTGGATCAGGTCCATCGTCCGGCCCCTCCCACCCCGGATGTGGCCTCGCCGGCGAGCGCCCCCACCAGCGCCAGGTACTGATCGCCCCGATCGCGGTAGTCGCGGAACTGGTCGAAGCTCTCGCACCCCGGGGAGAGCGTCACCACGTCCCCCGCCCGCGCGACCTCGCGCGCCGCGCGGACCGCCCCCGCGAGCGTGCCGCACTCGACCACGGGGTCCTGGACGCCGGCGGCCTCGAGCGCCTCCCGGATCCGCGGTGCCATCGCGCCGATCAACAGGACCGCGCGCACCGGCCGCCGAGCAAGCGCCGCGGCCATCGGGCGGAAGTCCTCCGCCTGCCCACCCGGGCGCTGTCCGCCAGCGATCAGCACCAGCGGCCCCTCAAACGCGGAAATCGCGGCGGCCGCCGCGGTGGGGTTGGTGGCCAGCGAATCCTCATAGTACCGGACCCCAGCGATCTCCGCGGCGAGCCGCATCCGGTAGGGCAGCCCCCGGAAGGCCCGCAGGACCCTACCCGCCGCCGCCGGGCTCGCGCCCGCCGCCCGCGCGGCGAGGGCCGCGGCGAGGGCGTTCTCGAGCGCGTGCGCGCCGGGGACCGCAAGGTCGCGCGCCGCGATCAGCCGGTCCTCCCTCCCCCCCAGCCGGACCGTGATCTGCCCGTCGACGACGCACGCCCCCTCTTCCACCGCCCCCAGGCGGCTGAAGGTGAGGACCCGCCCCCGGCACTCGGAGGCAAGTGCCCGGGACTGCGGGTCGTCGGCGTTCAGAATGGCCCAGTCCCCGGCCCGCTGATGGGCGAAGATGCCGGCCTTCACCCGCACGTACGCCTCGAACGAGCCGTGATCGTCGAGGTGGTGCGGCGCGAGGTTGGTGAGCACCGCGATCTTCGGGCTGTACGGCAGCCCCACCAGCTGGCGGTTGCTGATCTCCAGGACGAGGACCGCCTCCGGCGTCACCTCCGCCAGCCGGGAGAGGATCGGCACGTGGGTGCGATCGTTGCCGGTCACGAACGTCCGCCGCCCGCTCTCCTCGAGCATCTGCGCCGCGAGGTGGACCACCGTGAACTTCCCGTTCGTGCCCGTGACGCCGAGGATCGGGCAGGGGACGGTCTCGAAGAACAGCGCGGTCATGCTGCTGAGCGGCACGCCGCGATCCCGCGCGCGGGCCACCGGCTGGTTCTCTGGATGCCGGAACCACGCCTGGCCGGCGTAGATGATCTCCGCCCCGTCCAACCCGTCCAGGTATCGATCGCCGAACCGCCGCTCGATCGGCGCGGCGAGCAGCCGCTGGATCGCCGCCGCCTGCGCGGCCGGGGCCATCCAGGCGTGGTAGCGGCGGAAGGCGTCCGGAAACCCTTCGCGCGTCTCGAGATCGTGCGCGGTGATCGACGTCATCCCGCGGTCCAGGAGGAACTCGACGACGGTGCTCCCTTCCGTGCCGGCGAGGCCGATCACGTGGATGCGCTTCCCGCTCAGCCGCCGGAGGACGTCGGCGATCACGCGCCCAACCCCATCCCGATCGCCGCCAGCAGCGCGCCGCACACCCAGAACCGCACCACCGTCTGCGTTTCCGTCCACCCCAGCAGCTCGCAGTGGTGGTGGACGGGGCTCATCCGGAACAGGCGGCGGCCCGTCGTCCTAAACGAGGTCACCTGAAGGATCACCGAGACGGCCTCGGCGACAAACACGCCGCCCACGATCAGCGCCGCGAGCTCCATCTTCGCCAGGATCGCGGCCACCGCCAGCGCGGCGCCGAGGGCCTGCGACCCGACGTCCCCCATGAACACCCCCGCCGGGTGCGCGTTGAACCAGAGAAAGCCGAGCGCCGCCCCCGCCACCGCGGCGCAGAGGACGCCGACCGGCGCCGCCCCCGCCCGCGCGGCGAGGACCCCGAGGGCCAGGGCGGCGATGGCGACGCTGCCCGCGGCCAGCCCATCGAGCCCGTCGGTGAGGTTGACGGCATTGGCCATGCCGACGACGAGCAGCATGGCGAAGAGCGGATACCCCCAGCCCAGCGTCACCGACAGGTGCGTCCCCGGCACGGCCAGCGCCGACCCCAAATGCGGGTGGGCCACGGCGTAGGCGCCGAGCAGCAGCGGGGCCGGGATCTGGAGCAGCAGCTTCTCCCGCGCCCGCAGCCCCAGGTTGCGGCCGCGGGCGATCCCGATGGCGTCGTCGGCGCCGCCGATCGCGGCAAACACCACGATCACCCCGAGCGCGATCAGGAGGTCGGGCGGGGCTCCCAGGGCCGCCAGCCCGACGCCCAGCGCGGACACGACGGCCGCGCCGATGATCAACACCCCACCCATCGTCGGCGTGCCGGCCTTCTCCCCGTGCCGGGCCGGGGCGTCCGCCCGGATCGCCTGGACGGCGCCCACCCCGCGGAGCCAGCCGATCACCGGACCGCCCCCCACGAGCGTCAGCGCCGCGGCGATGCCTCCCGCGGCCAGAAACGGCGTCACGCCCCGCTCCCCTTCCCCGGCGCGCGCGTCGGCTCCGGCCGGCGGAGGGCTTCGATGATCCGCTCCATCTCCATCGCCCGCGAGCCCTTGATCAACGCGACCGCACCCGGGATCAGCTCGGCCCGCAGGAGCGCCACCACGGCGTCGGGGTCGTCGGTGTGCACCACCCGCGGCCCGCCCGCGGCCCGGGCCGCCGCCGCGAGGGTCGCGGCCAGCGGGCCGAAGGCGATGAGGAGGTCGATCCGCCGACGGGCCGCCTCGCGGCCGACCCGCTCGTGGGCCTCGACGGCGTGGACGCCGAGCTCCTTCATGTCGCCCAGCACCGCGATCCGCGGCGCGCCCTCGATCTCCTCCAGGGCGTCGAAGGCCGCGTGCATCGATTGCGGGCTGCTGTTGTAGACATCGTTGAGCAGGGTGATCCCGCCCACCCGCAGCGGTTCCAGCCGGCGCGGCAGCGGCCGCGCCTCCGCCAGCCCGCGCGCGATCGCCTCCGGGCCGACCCCCAGGGCGACGCCCACCGCCGCGGCGGCGAGCGCGTTCAGGATGGAGTGGCTGCCGGGCACCCCCAGCGCGACCGGCACATCGCCCGACGGCGTGTGCAGGCGAAACCGGCTGCCGCGTTCGGGCCGCACCTCGACCGCCGAGGCGCGGACGTCGCCGTCCCGGCCCCCGAAGGAGAGGATCCGGGCTCGGGTGCGCGGGGCCAGCGACATCGCCAGCGGATCCTCGGCGTTGAGGACCGCGACGCCGCCGGCGGGCAGCCCTTCCAGTAACTCGCCTTTCGCGGCCGCCAGCGCCTCGCGGCTGGGGAAGAAATCCATGTGCGACTCGCCGACGTTGGTGATCACGCCGATGTTCGGACCGGAGATCTCGACGAGCTCGCGGATCTGTCCCGGCCCGCGCATCGCCAATTCGAGCACCGCCACCTCGCAGTCCGCGGGCAGGTTGGCCAGCACGAGCGGCACCCCGAGTTCGGTGTTCCAGTTTTCCGGGGTGCGGGCGGTGCGAAACCGCTGCCCGGACACGGCGGCCGCCATCTCCTTGGTCGAGGTCTTCCCCACGCTGCCGGTGATGCCCACGACCCGAAGCGTCCTTCGGTCGCGGATGCCCCTGGCCAGTCGGTGAAAAGCACGCAGGGCGTCGGGAACGAGGATGATCGCCGCCGCACGCGGCGCGCCCGGCACGGGCTGGGACACCAGCGCCCCCCCGGCGCCGCGGCGCAGCGCCTCGCCGACGTAGCGGTGCCCGTCGGTGCGGGTGCCGGTCAGCGCGACGAACAGCATCCCCGGCGCCACGGCCCGGCTGTCGATCGCGACGCCGGCGAGCGGCGTCCCGCCCTCGCCGCTGGCGAGGGTGCCGCCGACGAGCGCGGCCACCTCGGCTGCGGTCAGCGCGGTCGCACCCGCGATTTCCTCCTCCATCGGCGCGCCCATCAGCGTCCGACTCCCACCCCGCCCCGGCGCGCCCGCAGCACCTCGCGCGCGACCTGCCGGTCGTCGAAGACCTCGATCCGGTCCTTCAGAATCTGGTACGGCTCGTGCCCCTTGCCGGCGATCACCACCACGTCGCCCGGCCGGGCGACGGCGATCCCGCGTTCGATCGCGGCGCGTCGATCCGGGATACTCTCGAAGTTGCCCGCGTCGCCGGCCCCCGCCTCGATCTCGCGGATGATTGCCACGGGATCTTCGCCCCGCGGATTATCCGACGTGAACACGGCGTAGTCAGCCAGGTCGGTGCCGATCCGCCCCATGATCGGCCGCTTGGTCCGATCGCGGTCCCCGCCGCAGCCGAATACCACGATCCGGCGGCCCCGGGTCACCTGCGCCGCCAGGCGCAGGATCTTCTCCAGGCTGTCCGGAGTGTGCGCGTAGTCGACGAGGACGGCGAACGGCTGGCCCTCGTCCACCACCTCGCACCGCCCCGGCACCCCCGCCACCGTCCGCAGCGCCGAGGCGATCACGTCCGGCGATACACCGCGCGCCAGCCCCACGGCGAACGCGGCGAGGGCGTTCGACACGTTGAACCGTCCGGGCAGCCGCAGCGCCAGCCGCTGCCGACCGCCCGGCCAGGCCACCGAGAACTGCGTGCCGTTCGGCTCGTGGGAGAGATCGGTCGCCCGGACCTCCGCGTCCGCGTCGATCCCGTAGGTGACGACCCGCGCACGGCTCCGGGCGGCCATCGCCGCCGCGCTGGGGTCATCCGCGTTCACGACGCAGGCGCCGTCGGGATCGACCATGGCGAACAGCCGAGCTTTGACGTCGCGGTAGCGGTCCAGATCGCCGTGGAAATCCAGGTGATCCTGGGTGAGATTCGTGAAGACCCCCGCGCGGAACCGGCACGACGCGACCCGGTGCAGCTCCAGCGCGTGCGAGGTCACCTCCATCGCCACATCGCCCACGCCCGCCCCGCAGAGGTCGGCCAGCAGACGCTGCAGGTCGGGGGCCTCCGGCGTGGTGGAGGTCGTCATCTCGAACGGCACCGAGACGCCGTTCGCCTCGACGCCGATCGTCCCAATCACCGCGGTGCGGTGACCCGCGGCACTCAACACCGCGTTGATGAGATAGGTCGTGGTCGTCTTGCCGTTGGTGCCGGTCACCCCGCACACCCACAGCCGCCGCGACGGATCGCCGTAGAACCGCGCGGCCAGCGCGGCGAGGGCCGGGCGCGTGTCGGGCACGACGACCTGGGCCACCGCGAGATCGGGGAGCGCATGGTCGACGAGGACCGCCGCGGCTCCGCGGCGGACGGCATCGGCAGCGTAGCGGTGGCCGTCGTGGACGAATCCCCGGACCGCGGCGAACAGGTCGCCCGGGCGCACCGCGTTCGAGTTGTAGGCAAGCCCTGAGATCTCGAGGTCGGGGGGTCCTTGTAGCGAGCAGGCCGGCTCCGTCCCCGCGAGCAGATCGGTCAACCGCATCGAGCGCCCCCCGCGCATCCATCCTGAGCCGGGTCCTGCCTGCCGCCGCCCCGGCCCCGCCGCCTTCGGGTATCCCGCCATCTACTGATATATTAGCAACTTCGGCCGGTTCCTAGACATCATTCGGGGGACTCGGCCGGCGGCACGCGCAGATACCACAACACCTGCCGGGCGATCTCGCGGAACGCCGGAGCGGCCACGTCCCCCCCGAAATATACCCCCCGCGGCCGATCCACAATCACCAAGATGGCGAGCCGGGGGGACGGGATCGGGACCATCCCCACAAACGACGAGACGTAGGCGCCGGGCTCGTACCCTCCCGTGGGGCTGGGGCGCTGGGCGGTCCCGGTCTTGCCGGCCACCGTGTACCCCGCCAGGCGGGCGTTGGTCCCGGTTCCCCCCGCCACCACCTCCCGCATCATCGCCAGCACTTCGTCGGCCACCCGGGGCTCGATCACCGGGTGCGGGGGGAGCGCGCCGGGCGTATCGATCGGGTGCCCCGCCGCGTCGCGGATCGCCTCCACGACGTGCGGGTGGACGGCGAGCCCGCCGGTGGCAAACGCCGAGGCGGCGACGAGGAGCTGGATCGGCGTGACGGAGATGCCCTGGCCGAACCCGATGTTCTGCAGGGAAGGTCCCAGCCACTGGCTCGTCGGCCGGATGATCCCCGCCCCCTCCCCCGGGAGATCGATCCCGGTGGGGTGCCCGAACCCAAACCGCAGGATGTACCCGTACAGCCGCTGCTTCCCCACCCGGGTGGCGACCTGGGCGGCGCCCACGTTGCTCGAGTACTTCACGATCTCCGCCAGGTTGAGCGGGCTGTGCTCGGGCGGCTCGGCGTCGTGGATCGTGGCGCCGTTAATCCGGATCTTGCCGGGATCGGGAAACTTCTCCTGCGAGCGGACCGCGTGGCTGCTCAGCGCCGCCGCGGCCAAGATCAGCTTGAACGTCGACCCCGGCTCGTAGACGTCGGAGACGGCCCGGTCCTTCCAGCTGGCGGAGGGGACCGCCTGGAACCGGTTCGGGTCGAAGGTGGGATACGTCGCCAGCGCAAGGATCGCCCCGGTGGTGGGGTCCATCACGATCGCGGTGCCGCCCTGGGCGCTGGCGGATTGCACCGCTCGGGCCAGCTCGCGCTCGGCGATGTGCTGGATCATCTCGTCCAAGGTCAGGACGAGCGTGTCCCCGTCGCGCGCCGGCGTGAGGATGCGCTGCGTCTGCACGAGCTCACGGCCGATGGCGTCGCGGTGGGCCGAGCCGATCCCCTCGACCCCGCGCAGGATGCCGTCGTACTCCAGCTCGAGACCGGCCAGGCCGGCGTCGTCCGTGCCCGCGAATCCGATCACGCTCGCCGCGAGCGGCCCGGCGGGGTAGACGCGGCGGGCCTCGGGGAGAACCCCGACCGCGTCCCCGAGCTGGAGCGCGCGAACGGCCTCAACCGTCTCAGGGGATTGGCGGCGGGCCAGCCAGGTAAAATACGGGCCGCCCCTCCGCAGCTGGAGCTCTACCTCCGCCGGGGTCAGATGGAGCGCGGGCGCCACCTCCCGCGCGAAGGCCGCGGGGTCCGGGATCGCCCGGGGAATCGCGTAGATGGAGTCGACGAAAATATTGACGGCCAGCCGCCGCCCGGCGCGGTCGACGATGTCCCCGCGTCGTCCCGGCAGCTTCAGCGACTCCAGCTGCTGGCTGATCGCCAGCCGCTGCAGGCTGCGCGCCCGGACCACCTGCAGGTCGACCAGGCGACCGAAGAGCAGCCCGAACGCGACCACCCACGCCACGAAGACCACGATCAGCCGCCACCGTGACGCGTCCTGTGCGGCGGGCGCGGCCCGGGGGGTCATTGCGGGGGCTCTGCCGCCGCCGCCTCGCTGCGATGGAAGTAGGCCCCGATGCGCTCCCACAGCCCAGGCGGCCGCGAGGCCCCTTGACGCGGTGCGGTCGGGGAGAGCGGGAGGGCGGCGATCTGCTCCGCCCTCGGGGCCCGCAACCCCATGCGGGTGGTGGCGATCTGCTCGATTCGAAGCGGGGCCCGGAGGGAGGAGGCGATGGCTTGGAGACGCTCGTGTTCGGACTCAAGCGCGGCGATGTTCTGCGTGAGCTGCAGGATCCGGTAACCGATGTGTGCGGCATTGGATGTGGCTGCGATGTATGCGATGGGTGGGAGCACGGCCAGTGCTGCGAACGTGAGGACGAGCGTGATGGGGGAACGTCTCCGCCGACGCCGGGTCGCCTCCTTCCCTCGTGGGCCCCAATGCTCCGGGATCAGCAAGGGGGACGATGGTGTGTGTGACCGAGCCGGGGAGTTCATGCCGCCCCCCGCAAAGGCGCCGGGCCGCCCGCCGGCTGGGGAAACGGTTCGTCCAGCCGCTCCGCCGCGCGAAGCCGGGCGCTCCGGGCCCGGGCGTTTTGGCGCACCTCGGCCAGCGAGGGGGTGACGGGCTTCTTCGTGATCACGCGCAGCAGACGTCGACCGCCGCACACGCACACCGGCACACCCGGAGGACAGGTACACCCCCGTGCGTACCGCGCGAAGGTCTGCTTGACAATCCGATCTTCGATGGAGTGAAAGGCGATCGCGCAGATCCGCCCTCCGGCACGGAGCCGGCCGATCGCCTGGGGGAGCCCGGCTTCGAGGGCCTCGACCTCCTGGTTCGTCGCGATGCGCAGCGCCTGAAACGTCCGGGTGGCGGGATGGTGCCGCCCCCGTCCGCCCCCCATCGCCGACTCGACCGCTCGCACAAGGTCGCGCGTCGTGGTGATGGGCCGCCGGGCGACGATCTGCCGGGCGATCCGGCGGGACGCGCGCTCCTCCCCGTAGCGGTAGATGAGGTCGGCCAGGTCGCGCTCGTGCAGGGTGTTCACCAGCTCCGCGGCCGTCACCGTCTGCCCGCGGTCCATGCGCATGTCCAGGGGGCCCTGACGGTCGAAGCTGAACCCGCGCTCCGGCTCGAAGAGCTGCCGGCTCGAAACCCCCAAGTCGAAGAGCACCCCGTCGATCAACCCCGCTCCCATCTCATCGAGCACCGCATTCAGCTCGGCAAAACTGGCCTGGCGCACGACGAGGTTCTGGCCGAACCGGCGCAGCCGATCCTCCGCCCGCTCCACGGCGTCGGCGTCGCGATCCAGCCCAATCAGCCGCCCCGCCGGCGCGATCCGCTCCAGCAACGCCTCGGCGTGCCCCCCGTCGCCGATGGTGGCGTCGACGATCACCGCCCCCGGGCGCGGCGCCAGCACGGCGAGCACCTCGTCCACCAGGACCGGGATGTGCGCTGAGGTTTCACGAGACCCTGCTGTCGGATTCATCCACAGGACCGCCACGGATCCGTCACACCAACTTTCATCGGTTCCCCCTGCCTCAGATCCCCGCAGGGGGCGACGCTTACAGGTTCAGTTCCTCGATCTGCTTGGCCAGCGCCTGCGGTGCCTTCACGATCCTGTTGAGTCTGGCCTGCCAGACCGGCGTGCTCCAGATCTCCAACCGGTTGCCCATCCCGATGATCGTCACGGCGCGAGCGATGCGGGCGTACTTGCGGAGGGGCGACGGGAGCGAGATCCGACCCTGCCGGTCCACATCACAGTCCGCGCTGGCGCGCATCATCCGGGCGAAGTCCCGAAAGCGAAACGGCAGGGCGCGGAGTTTTTCCTCCACCGAGGGCCATTCGGTTTGCGAGTACACCCAGATGCAGGGGTCGGACGCCCCGCGCGTCGCGATCACGCGCTCCCCCATCACCGAACGGAAATTGGGCGGGATCACCACCCGCCCTTTCTCGTCCAGAGCGTATTCCGCTTCTCCCCTGAACATCCGGTCTGCCGCCCATCCTCTTCCCCACTCGTCCCTATGAACTCCCACCTTTCTCCACTATTCCCCAATCTCCTTCATGAGCGGACATCGGGATCGACGAATTCCCAAAAAAAATAAGACCCCTGCCTTGAGGGCCACGGGATACGGACACATGTTCGCCTAACCGATCACGTGCGGCCCGTCCCCGCGAGCGATGGCTTCCCTCCCCATCTGCCGGGCGACGAATCCGGCCAGCCCGACCGCCATCAGGAGGTCACCCACGCTGACCACCGCCCCCAGGACGCCCACCCGAACGGGAAGCACGTCCCCGAGGAAGGCCCACCGGGTGCCCCGGCCGGCCGCCGTGTACCACGGATCGCCGCTGCCGAGCGCCATCAAGCCGAGCACCTGACCGGTCACCGGCATCCTCCCGCCGTTGGCGAGCATCACCAGCGTGTTCAGCGCGAGCCCAATGAACAGGATGGGCATCCAGGGGAGGCGGCGATTTCGCCAGAGCACGATGAGGGCTCCCAGATCGCCGGCCGCCAACAACGCGCGCGCCAGAACCGGGGGCACCGAGGCCGCACGCGCGGCCAGCACCAGGAGGACGGCGATGCCGAGGAACGGGAGGTTCTTGAGGGGGACGCTGCCGAGCGCGCGGAGGCTCCCACCCCGCGCCCACCCGATGCCCAACCCGGTGAGCGCGGCGAACAGGAGGATCAGAAGAGGACCTCCCGCCCGCCGGCCTTGTGTCGAACGATCACCACATCTGCGCTCTCCTGGAGGCGGCGGAGGGCATCGGTCATCGTGTCCACCCGCACCGATCGGAAGGCGAAGTCCGCGGAGCCCGTCCGTTCATCCTCGAACGCGGTCTTGCAGGCGGTGCAGTAGTGCCCCCGGGCAGGCAGGAATGACCCTTTCACCTGGCTCCAGCGGACCGTGACGTGGTTGATGACGCTCCGCTTCCCGCAGTTCGGGCACCGCATGGTAGCCCCCATTATAACATAGGACCCGCGCACCCCTTGACCCTATGCTCGTCGGCAACCGCCTCCCGATGCCTCGGCGATCCGCAGCACCCGGCCGTAGGGATGCCAGCGGGGCAGCGCGAAGAGCACGCTGCGCCGAGGACCTGAAGGAGGTGCGATCCGTGACCGGCATCCAGCGCATCCGCCTGGCGGGGCTCCTCCCGGAACCCGTCAGCCACTACTGCGACGCGGTACGGGCCGGGGACTACCTATACATCTCCGGGGTGGTGGCGATGGACCGGAACGGCCGCGTGGTCGGGAAGGGCGACGCTGCGCGGCAGGCGGAACAGGTTTTCGAACACATCGGACGGGTGCTGACACACGTCGGTGCTGATTTCTCCCGGGTGACGAGCGTTCTGATCCACCTAACGAACATGAACGATCGCGCCGTCATCAACCCCGTTCGGATTCGGATCTTCGGCGAGCACCGACCGGCAAGCACGCTCGTCCAGGTGACGGCCCTGATCCATCCTGACCTCCGCGTGGAGGTCACGTGCACCGCGTACCTGGGGAAGTAGCGGGCCAGAGCCATGCGCCCGCTCGCCACTTCGGCGGAGGAAGCGGCGGGGGCGCTCCAACCAAAACGTACGCCATCACGCACCGTGGACGAGGTCTGCTACCCGAGATCGGACTCCCCGGCATACGATGGCCGGGTGTCGGACACCTGCTTACTATCAGCCGCCCCACCACGCGATTACCTGGGATCATCGGATTCCACACGTCTACCTGAAGGGGGGGTGACACCCACGAACGGGACCGGCTGAACCGGGCGCGAAACGTAGTCAATAGTCAAGAGGAGACGAACGATCATGCGAGCAACGATCTTCAACGGACCAGGGAACATCGAACTTGGCGAGCGACCTGATCCCCAAATCCAAGAACCGACCGACGCCGTGGTTCGCGTCGTGCTCGGGTGTGTCTGTGGCTCCGATCTGTGGTACTACCGTGGCGAGTCCCCGCACGCACTGGGTCCCATCGGTCACGAGTTCATCGGCGTGGTCGAACAGATCGGAACAGACGTACACGGCATCAAGAAGGGCGCCCTGGTTGTGGCCCCCTTCACATACTGCGACGGCACCTGCGCGAACTGTCGTGCGGGCTGGCCGTCCAACTGCATCCACGGTGGCTCGTTCGGAAATCACGGGATCGACGGCGGACAGGGTGAAGCCGTGCGCGTGCCTCTCGCCGACGCCACCCTGGTCAGTGTTCCCGGCTCGGACCACTCAGACGAGACAATGGTCTCCCTGGTTACGCTCTCCGACGTGATGTGCACAGGTCACCACGCGGCGGTAAGCGCCGGTGTGAAGAATGGCGACACGGTCGCCATCGTCGGCGACGGGGCAGTTGGCCTGTGCGCCGTGATCGCCGCCAAGCGCCTCGGTGCCGAGCGCATCATCGCTTTGAGCCGCAACCCCGCTCGCCAAGAGCTTGCCCGGTCATTCGGCGCGACCGACATCCTCGCTGAGCGCGGCGATGAGGCAACCGAGAAAATCCTCCAGATGACCGATGGCATCGGCGTGGACGCTGCGCTCGAATGCGTCGGCACTGGACAGTCCATGGCCACGGCGTTCAGCATTGCCCGAGTCGGCTCGATTGTCGGTGCTATTGGTGCCCCACACGGCGTCGAGGTGCCGATCGAGACCGTTATTTTCCGCAACATCGGATTGCGCGGCGGCGTATCGCCCGTGCGGCGATACATCCCCGAACTGCTGGACGACGTTCTCGAAGGCCGCCTCAACCCGGGGCGAGTATTTGACTTTGCCACCGATCTCAACGGCATCGTCGAGGCCTATACCGCCATGAACGAGCGGCGCGCGGTCAAATCCCTCCTGCGAATCGGAACGATCTAGCGTAGAGTGGGCACCCTTACATCCAAGCTCAAACTGGCACGGTTGGTCACGCGGGAGCTGTCCTTCGACGAAATGAGTGACACATTTGAACGGATGACGCGCCTTGACACGGTCGGATTCGAAGTCATTACACGGGTCGCATGAAAGGCCCACAATTGTTGGTGAAAGGAATGCCATGACAAACGTAATTGTCCTCATCGGAGCCGGTCAGATCGGTCAAGCTGTCGCGCGGCGGGTTGGGGCCGGTAAGCATGTCTTGCTGGCCGATATGCGCGTGGACAATGCCGAAGCGGCACAGAGGTCCTGGGAAACGCCGGATTTGAGGTGAGCGTCGCGACGGTCGATGCCTCCTCACGCGAGGCCGTGCATGCGCTGGTCGAGACGGCCACGGGTCTGGGCGATGTCACTGGTCTTATCCATGCTGCCGGTGTTTCCCCGACGCAGGCATCACCGGCGACGATCCTCAAGGTCGATCTCTATGGCACGGCGCTCGTGCTGGAAGAGTTCGGCAGCGTCATCGCCCGCGGTGGTGCTGGTGTCGTCATCGCCTCGCAGTCGGGGCACCGTCTTCCCCCGCTCGCCGTCGAGCAAAATAAAGCATTGGCCACAGCACCGGTGGAAAAGCTGCTCAGTCTTCCCTTCCTCCAACCCGACAACGTGCCGGATTCTCTTCACGCCTACCAACTCGCGAAGCGCGGGAACTCGCTACGTGTAATGGCCGAGGCAGTGCGCTGGGGCAAGTGCGGTGCGCGGCTCAACGCGATCAGCCCAGGTATCATTGTGACCCCGCTCGCCAAGGACGAACTAACCGGGCCGCGTGGCGCAGGCTACCGGCGCATGATCGAGGTGTCTGCGGCCGGACGCGCTGGCACTCCAGACGAGGTGGGAACTGTCGGCGCGCTGCTGATGGGCCCGGACGGTGGGTTCATTACCGGCAGCGACTTCCTCATGGATGGCGGAGTGACCGCCGCCTACTGGTACGGCGATCTCGCTCCAAAGTGAGGACACAGCACTCCGATTCCACGGTGCCCGCAACAAGGGAACAACACGGCGAGAAGAGTTCAAAATGGAGAAAGAGGCTGAATATTAGAGGGAGGTCCTCAGGCCCCGCTCTGGACACAGATGTCATATCCCGTATATACGGCACTTTGTCTGCACAGTAGACTGGCGCACCACCACGAGGGACAAACACGCGCACAACTCTCTTACCCTGGCAGTCAAAACGTGTGACCCTTACTCGAATGGGGGGGTACCAGCTGAACTGCGGTCTCACGAATCCACTTCTGGGGATTGTCCCATGCTTTTGCAGTTGCCAATAGATCTCCTGCGATTTCTCCGGTGCCCTTGACACCTGTAAAGATGTTGCCTGGATTGATATTAGCGAATCCTGCAATCGCGCGGGCAAGGTCTCGCATATCATCGGGGTTATCAACCTCTTTAGACTCAGCGGTCTAACCTTCACCAGCTTGCAGTGCCTCTTCTAATGAGGGTCTTCAGGAAGTCGCGTGGGTGATTTCAAGGGCAAAAATGGCTGAAGGCGCGTGGGGTAGAGGGTTTTAGACATCTCAGTTGTTTTTGAGATCTGACATCATGCCGGGATGAACGTGCCGCCGGCGCGTGACATGAAACGGTTTCAATCGCTGCAGCGAGCGCACGCGCTGCTCCAAGAGGAGCATGCGTTGCCCAAAAAACTCATCCGGTTCACCGCATGCGACCCGGCCGAATCAGATTTGGGTAGGTGACGTCACCTACCTTGGCGGCGGCGGCCGCTGGCGGCACTTGATCGTGGTCCTGGATCGTGGTCCTGAATCAGTGGTCACGTCGGGTGCTGGCGTGGCGGCTCGCGGCGACCCGGGACTCACGCGTGACCCGGACCGTGCTGGACGCGGCGCTTCGACGACGACGACCCGACGCCGACCTGATCTTCCACAGCGACCGCGGTAGCGAGTTTCAGGGGACGCCGGTACGCACGCGCTTAGCGGCGAGCGGTGTGCGGCAGAGCATGACGCGGGGCGGCGCGCCCGGCGAGAACACCCACATGGAGTCCTTCCACTCACTCAAGGCTGAAGTGATCCACGGACGCTCGTTCCTGATGGTTGCCGATCTCCGCCAGCAGCTCCGTCGGTTGCGGTTCTACAACTACCCGCGACTGCATTCGTCGCTGGGCTATCAGTCGCCCCTTGACTATGAACGTCGAGACGCGTAGAACTTCACGTGTCTAACAGAACCGAGGGAAGATCCCGGCGCCGCCGCGAAAGTAAGCGCCGCGGCTCAGCGCGAACGTTAGCCCGACATCCGAACATGCGAGAGGAGAATCATGAGTAAAGTATTCGTCAACATTGCGCTTAGCCTCGATGGCTACATGGCACCGGAAGGAATGACCATCGAGAATTGGGACAAGCCTGAGTACAAGAACTGGGGCGCCAAGTGGGGTGCGCTGATGGCCTGGATCGTCAACCAACAGTACTTCCGCGAGAACCTCAAGCTCGGACCAGGGGGAGAGACCGGCCCGGTCAATGACCTGCTTCGCAGCACCACGGAGCGCATCGGTGCCAACATTATGGGCAAGCGAATGTTCGACCAAGGCGAGCGTGCCTGGCCAGAGGAGGCTCCGTTTCACACACCGGTATACGTTCTTACCCATGAGAAACGCGAACCCTGGGCGCGCCCCGGTGGGACGACCTTTTACTTCATCAATGACGGGCCGGAGCGTGCCTTAGAGCTGGCTCGGGAATCGGCAGGCAGTCGTGATATTCGTATCGCGGGTGGAGCGGATGTGATCCAGCAGTACCTGAACCTGGGTGTCGTTGACGAGCTGGAAATCGCCTTGGCACCCGTGTTGTTCGGCGGTGGTCGGCGTCTCTTCGAGAACCTACGCGAGCCCGGGCCGCAGTTTCGCATTGACAAGGTTCTTGATGGTCCAGCTGCCACACACTTGCGCTATGTGCGTCAGTGAAGGCGGCCTAACGATGCGCGCGTCCGCCGCGATTCGAACGGAGAAGCTGCGCCGTCTCACCAACGACGCCCGCACGCTCGCCCGACTCCTCGATCGCTACGGGTTCGGCCTGATCATCGAAAAGTGATCCGAAGAGAAAAGGCGACGGCCGATTTGGCGGGATCCCCATGCCCGCATGGGCGCGTTTCGCGAGCGCGGGTCTGAGCACGTCGTGCGTGTGTGCATGAGCCCCCACACCGACGCATCCGGTACCGGAACCCATGGATCCCGCACGATGAGGTGCCGAAGGCGAGGATCGGGACGCGGGGGCACCGACCGTGCCCCGCCCCGCCGCAGCCGACCCGACCGGGGGAATGGTGCCGGAGGCGCGGAGCGATGACCGCCGCTTAGCGGTGCTCCTGGGCCTCGGGGTTCACGACGTTGGGCGGCACGTTCCCGGTCACGCCCACCACCAAGTTCTCCGCCGCGATCGTCGCCATCTTGACACGCGTCGCGATGCTGGCGCTCCCGAGGTGCGGCGGGATGACGACGTTGTCCAGCTTGAGCAGCGGCTCGGTCATCGGCACCGGCTCGGCCTCGAAGACATCGAGCCCGGCGGCCCAGAGCTTGCGGTCCACCAACGCCCGGTAGAGGGCGCGCTGGTCCACGATTGGTCCGCGGGCGATGTTCACCAGCGCCGCGGTGGGTTTCATCAGCGCCAGCTGCGCCTCGCCGATCAGGTGACGCGTTTCGGCGGTCAGCGCGGTGCTGATCATGACGAAGTCCGACTGCCGGAGCAGGTCCTCCAGGGGCAGGTAGCGGGCCCCCAGCTCAGCCTCGAGGGCGGCGTCGACCCGCTTGCGGTTGTGGTAGAGGATCGGCATGGCGAACCCTTTGGCGCGCCGGGCGATGGCGACGCCGATCCGCCCCAGGCCGACGATGCCGAGCGTCGCGCCGTAAACGTCCTGACCGGTGAAGCCCATCAGCTCCCACGTCTTCCAGCGCCCCGACCGCGTGAACTTGTCCCCTTCCACCACCCGGCGCGCGGTCGCCATCAGGATCGCCCAGGCCATGTCCGCGGTCGTGTCGGTGAGGACCCCGGGGGTGTTCGTCACGAAGATGCCCTTCCGGGTCGCGCTCGCCACATCGATGTTGTCGTACCCGACCGCCACCTGCGCGATCACCCGGCAGCGGTGCGCCCGCTCGATCACCTCGGCGTCCATCTTCTCGGTGATCAGGCAGATCACGCCTTCGACATCGACGATCTCCCGCAGCAGGGTCTCGCGCGGCACCGGCTCGGCTTCCCGCTCCCACATGCGGTACTCGACCGCCCGGTCCAGGATCCGCATCGGCCCCTCCGGCAGCGGTCGTGTGATATAGATCCGCGGCTTGGTCATCTGGTGCTCCTCCTTACACTTGTGCCCACGCGTCGGCGAAGACGCGCTTGGTGCCGGCGATCACGGCTTCCGAAGTCTCGCCGGCGAGGGGTTTGACCTCGAAGCTGAGAAACGGGCGCCCCTTCCCTCCCAGGAACCCGATCTCGAAGAGGCATCGCAGGAACTCGACCACCTGCGGGGTGTCGTTCTCCCCGCCCTCGATTCCGAACCGGGGATGCTGATCGCCGTAGGCGGGATGGGCGCGGTCCCGCATCACGCAGTTGCCGATGTGGGCGTGCACGAGGTGCTCGCGCCCCAGGGTCAGGCACTCCCGGATTCCCTCCCCCACCAGCGGGATGTGGCTGAGGTCCAGCATCAGGCCGAAATCGGGGAAGTCGCGGCGCACGGCCTCGGAGATCTCGACGCAGAGCGTGGTGGGACCGGCGAGCGCCTTCTTCTCGATCGTCCGGTCGAAGGTCTCGAGCGTGATCGCGATGCCCTTGCCCCGGCCGTACGCGGAGAGGTCGAGCAGGGACTCCACCAGGCTTCGCGTCGCCTTGGCCTCGTCGGACGGACCCGGGTACGGGCCGCTCAGGACCGCCACCCGCGCGGCGCCCAGCTGGGCCGCCTGATCGACGCACTGCCGGACCAGCGCCACCGCCTTCTGGCGATCGCCGTCGTCGAGCGCGTTCAGGTTGCCCTTGGTCGTCAGCAGCGCCGACTGCGCGCCGAACCCGACGCCGAGATGGCTCTCCCGCAGAACCGCCGCCGCCTCCGCCCGGGCCCGGTCGTCGTGCACCCAGCCGAGCTCGATCGCGGTGAAGAACTCGTCCCCGGCGATCTGCCGGACCGTCTCCACGTACGGGCCCTCGCCCCGCATCACCGCGGGGAATGCCATGAAGTGCACGATCCCCAGACGGAGATAGCGGTGCCAGGATTCCTGCATGCAGCACCTCCTGTGCGGGGGTGATCTCCGAACACGCGGGCCCGTCCGGTTACTTCTCGGATCCGCGCGGCCTTCCCTGCGTTCCCGACCGCGGCGGCGGCGAGCGGCGGGGCACGAGCGGCGCCATCGTCCTGAACGTCTGCGCGGCCGCGACCTCGAAGGTCGGGTCCTGGATGATTTCCGCGGACACCGCCGCGTTATAGCCCGCAGCGGCCAACTCGGCCACCACCCCGGCGAAGTCGAGGTGGCCGCTCCCCGGGGCCCGCCGGTTGCTGTCGGCGACGTGCACGTGCCAGAGACGGGGGCGGGCCCGACGCAGCGCCTCCCGGAGATCCGCCTCCTCGATGTTCATGTGAAAGGTATCCGGCAGCACCCCGACGTTGTCCTCGCCCAGCCGCTCGAGCAGGTCCATCACCTCGCCGACCGTGTTGAGCCAGTTGCTCTCGTACCGGTTCACCGGTTCGATCACGATCCGGACCCCGTGCGGCCTCGCCGCCCGCGCCACGCGCCCCAGGCCGGCCAGCAGCCACTCCGTCGCCCGAGCACGGTCCGCCTCGGGGGGGATGGGTCCGTGGATCAGCCCGACGATCACGAGCGCCCCCAGCCGTTCCGCCCCATTCAGGTGGGCTTCCAGGCGCGCCGCCGCCCCGTCCCGCACCGCCGGATCCGCGGCGGCGAGCGAGAGCCCCTCCTCGAGGTAGGCCTGCCCGGTGCCGATCGCCGGCACGATCACGCCGGCGCGCGCGGTGGCCTCCACGATCTCCCCCAGGGCCACCTGGGCGGGATCGCGGATCGCGAGCTCCACCCCCGCGAAGCCCACCTCGGCCAGGTGGCGGATCGACGCGGCGAGATCCCGCCCCTGCGCCACCGCGGCGAAGCGGGTCGGAGACGCGGAGATCGTGTAGGCGAGCTTCATCGGGCCGTCCCCCCCCGCGGCTACGGGGGGTAGCCGAGGCTGTAGATGCTCTTGCCGCCCTTTCTCGGCCCTTTGAGCACCGCTTCCAGTTCCTTGGGGTCGCGCTCCGTGGTCATCGAGATCGGAGGCAGCTTGCCGGGCGGGAACGCCTTGTGAACATCGTTGACCAACCGCTCCAGGTAGTCGAGGAGCTGCGGCACGCCTCCCATCGCCTTCTCCGCCCGGGCGATGCTGCTGCGCCCCACCACCCCTTCGATGTACGCCTTGACCTCGATCGGGCCTGCCCCCACCTGGCTGTACCAGTTGATCGGCCGGTTGAGGAGGTTGCCGGCCTTGTCGACGTGGTCCCCCGGCAGGAAGCCGACGAGCTTGTTATCCGGCGCGTACCTCATGTCGAGCAGTTCGGGGAACAGCGCGAGCGACCAGGAGGTCTCCACCTCGTCCGCGTGGATGAACGAGGTCTCGTACGTCCCGCCGTCGCGCTTGAGCTTGAAGTGATCCCGGATCGGATGGTACCAGTTCACCAGCAGCAGCAGGCTCGGCACCCGGTAGCGCTTGGCGAACTGGTGCATCGCCGTCGGGATCACGTACTCCTGGCCGTGGCCGTTGAGCAGGATCTGCTTGCGGAACCCCATGTTCCAGAATCCCGCGATCATCGCCCGCACGTACCCGGTGAATACTTCCTCCGGGATCACTACGGTCCCCGGCATCCCCAGGTGGTGGTAGGGGTGCGACCCGTACCACACCGGCTGGGCCACGGTGCACCCGGTCCGGGCGGCGACCTCCTCCGCCATCCGGCAGACCAGGAAGACGTCCTCGCCGAGCGGCGCGTGGGCCCCGTGCGCCTCGGTCGCGCCGAGCGGGACGAGCAGGACGTCGTTCTTCTTCAACCGCGCCTCGACCTCGTGCCCGGTCATGTTCTGCAGGTACACGCCGGTCCGCTTATCCATGTGCCCGCCCTTCGGCGGGATCGTCCACTTCGCCGTCTTCGCCACCCTCACTCCTCCTTCGCCGGTGCGGATTCCGCCTGTCCGCGCGCCCCGCCTGGAGCGCGCCTCTAAAGAAACAGCCGTTCAATAAGGACGCGCAGTCCTTCCTGCTCCGGCCGAGGGCAGGTGGCCCCCGCCGCGGCGAGCAGCGGCGCGGGGCTGCCCTCCACCGCCACCCCCAGCCCCGCCATCTCCAGCATCCCGAGGTCGTTCATCGCGTCCCCTACGGCGACGATCTGCGCCAGCGGGACGCCGACGGTCTCGGCCAGCTCCCGCAGCGCCACGCCCTTGTCGATGCCGGGGGGGAGGATTTCCAGATAATCCGACTGCGAGAACACTTGGTTGATCGGCGGTCCGGGAAGCGCCGCGAGCGTCCGGCTGAGCCGGTCGAGGTCGGGGCGGTGGCCGACGACGAGGAACTTCATCGGCGGCTCCGTCAGGAGCGTCGAGAAGTCGGGGGTGATCTCCACCTCGAGCGCGTCCCGCCCGGAGTAGAGATCGACGAACGGCGTCCGCCGCTCCGCGAACACCTTGTTGAAGATGTACATGAGCGGCGAGGTCTCCGGGAACCCCTTGAGCACCGGCAGCACCCGGCGGGCGTCCGGCAGGGGGAGCGGCCGGGCCCACAGGGCGCGGGCGGAGGGATAGTCGTAGAGGAGCCCGCCGTTGTACACGATGGTGGGGGAGTCCGCGCCGACGGCGTCCACGAACCGCTTGGCCGATCGCGGCTGCCGGCCGGTGGCCAGGCAGATCCGCACCCCCCGGGCGCGCGCCGCGGCGATCGCGGCGACCACCCCGGGCGGCACGACCTTTGACTCGGGGACGAGCGTGCCGTCGATGTCCGTCACCAGCACTCGGTACCGCACGGGCTCAGCCAAGGGGGAGGCCCACCTCCGCCCCCGCCCGGGCGCTGCGGTAGCAGGCCTCCACGAGCTCGGTGGCCCGCAGGCCGTCCTCCGCGGTCACCGCCGGGGGCCGGCCGTCGACGATCGCGTCCAGGAACCGCCGATCCTCGAGCCGGTACCCCCACTTCTCCTCCACCGGCAGCTGGAAGTAGTTGCGGGTCGTGATCTCGCGCCCCAGCCCGGGGCTCACGCTCACCCGTTCCATCTCCTCGGTGACCGCCGCCTGGTGCGGTCCGAAGAGCTCGATCCGCTCGAACGGAAAGATCCAGGTGGCGTGCGCGCAGGAGTGAAAGGTCACCAGCGCCCCCGAGGCGCAGCGGAGGATCGCCGCGAACCCATCGGGCTCCTGGTAGGCGGTGGTCCGCGCCTGGCAGAGGACCGCGGCGACGTCCCCCAGGAGAAACCGGCACATGTCGAGGAGGTGGATCGTCGACTCGTACAGGAACCCGCCGGTCAGGGCGGTCGTGCTCACCCACGGCGGGTTCTGGAGCTCCCCGCGGTTCATCTTGATGTGCGCCATCGTCGGGCGCAGCTCTCCCGCGGTGATCAGCTCGCGGACGTACGCGTAGGCGGGCGCCCATCGCCGGTTGAACCCCAGCTGGTAGCGCCCCCGGCTCTTCGCCGCGGCGCCGGCGATCTGCCGCGCCCCCTCCAGCGTCGTCGCCATCGGCTTCTCGCTGAAGACGTGCACCCCGGCGCCGAGCGCCTGCACGACCGGATCGACGTGGTGGGCGTTGGGCGTCGTGACGTAGACGGCCTGCGCCCCCTCGTGGAGGAGGGCATCGAGGTCCGGCAGCGGACGGGTACCGACCTCGGCGGCGAGGCGCTGCGCCGCCTCGGGGCGGATGTCGGCGATCCCCACCAGGTCGGCGCGTTCGTCCCGCTTCAGGTTGCGTGCATGCACCCCGCCGATGTACCCCGCCCCGAGGATGCCCACCTTGATCGTCATTCCGCGCCACCGCCCTTGATCGATTCAGCCTGACGGGTACTCGTGTTCGCGTCGAACCGCGCGGGAGCCCGCCGGCGGAACCCCTTATCCGGAGAGCGCGCACCGCATGATCGGCCGGGTCGGCGACCGACGCGAGACTTCGACGAACCCCGCCTCGCGGAACGCCGGCACGAGGCCGGTGTACGCGAAGGCGTCGGGCATCTTCCCGCTCCGCGGCGCGACGGGATACCCCTCGACGAGCGCCGCGCCTCGGCGCTTCGCGTACGCGATCGCCGCCCGGAGCAGCGCGACCGTCAGGCCTTGCCGCCTGAACGGCCTCGCGACGAAGAAGCACACCACCGACCACACGGCCTGATCGTCGATGCGCCCGAGCACGCGGGATCGCTCCAGGGCGGGGTAGGCTTCGCGCGGGGCCACCGCGCACCACCCCACGGGGGTGCCCCGGTGGTACGCGAGGAGCCCCGGGGGCTCCCCGGAGGTCACGAGCCTTCGAAACGCCCGCCGGTTTCCCGGCCCCTGCTGCCGCGCGAACTGGGACCGCGTGAGCTTCCACCACATGCACCAGCAGCCGCCACACGCCCCCCGTTCCCCGAACAGCGCCTCAAGGTCGTGCCATCGATCCGGGGTCAGCGGCCGAATCTTCAGGGCTGTGCTGGGGGCGGTGCGGTTCCGGTCGCTCATGGCTTAACGGGTCGTGCCGGCGTCTGCTCTGGAGTTCGCTCCGGGACGCGGCAGAGCCTCTAACCGGGGGCTCGAGTTATGCCGTCGCGGCCCCCCCGCGCCCACGCGGACGCGTCGGCAATATCGGTGAGCCGGGGCGCCTAGCGCTCCGCCCGTTTTGGCCGCGAGGAACGAGACTGGGGTGATCGTATTGATGGCCTTTGGGTCCCTCCGATATGGACACCCACCCCCGGCGGGACTTGCGGCGAGCCCTGCGTCGCATTCGATGGCGTGTTCACGCCGACGTTCATCGCGCTAGGAGGTTACCCAATCTCTGTGGAGCCTCCGCCGTGCGAGCGGCGTTGGGTCGCCTCAACGTGCCCGACCTCGTCCCATCCCTGCTGAAGCTTCACGTGCATACCATCGCGAACCTCAATCATGCAGGCCCTGCGCCCCGGTTCGCCATCGATCACCACCAGGCAGTCGTAGCAAATGCCCATGCCGCAAAACAGCCCTCGGAAATCGCCGCGTCGAGCCGTTCGTCGAAACGCAATATGCCCCTCCGCCATCAGCGCGGCGGCCACAGATTCACCCAGGTAGGCGGTGACGGGCCGGTCATTCAAGAACATGGTGATCTTTTGCCCCCGTCGCACACCGTGCGTCAAGCGCAGGTCCGTTTTGCCTTCACCGGGTGAATACATCACGGTTGTCCTTTCGTCGTACGTCGCGAACACCAAGCCGCCCCGGGCAATCTCAGCTAGCTTCTGGCTGGCGGCGCCGGGCTCCTAGTGGACCGAGTCATTGATGAGTGACACGGACTGGCCTGTTTCAGACTGTTGCAGATCCAGAGCACAAGTGTCGCGCTCGTGTCACCTATTTTCGACTCGCACCACTAGGTAGAGCCGGATCATCTCGGGATCCTCCAGCAATCGCGCGCTCGGGCCCTCAATTTGGTTGCGCCCCTGGTCCAAAACGTAGCCGTAATCAGCGATCGCCAGGCACTGGCGAGCCTTCTGCTCCACGATGAGCAGGCTCACGCCCCGCTGATTGATCGCCCGCACCTGGCCGAACACATCGTCGGCCACGTGGGGCGCGAGGCCTGCGGACGGCTCGTCGAGAATCAAGAGCTCCGGATCGGACATCAGCCTGCGAACATCGTCGGCGGATCCGGCAACACCCTCGGCTCACATTCGAGATGCCCGACCCCACGGTTCCAGCCGAGGGCCTCCCCGTAGGTGGAGAGGAAGATGAGCGCGTCGCATGGGACTCGCTTTTCGCGGATCGTCGCCAGCAACTGGTGCCACTCGGCGGTGCCACCGAAATGGCGTGTCGACTGCAGGTAGCCCAGCGCCCAACGCGGCGGCAGCGGCGACTGGCCCAGCAGCGTCGCCACGTCGCCCAGCACTTCCCGTAGACCGCCGGTGCCGCCGAGATAGTAGAGGTCCAGCGGTCCCGATGCACTCCGGTACTCCACCCATCTCCCGCCGTCGGCGCCCCCCACGGTCACGTCGGCCGGCCGGGCGTTGTCGAAGAACAGGCCGTAGCCCAAGTGCGACAAAAGGAGCGGGATGGGCACGTCCGCGCCGTGCCCGTGGTTGACGTGGTTGTTCCAGAATCTGCGCGTGACCCCGAGTCGGTCGAACTGTTGCCCACCCTCACCGAGCCCATAGAAGTGCTGCACGCCCGCCAGTTCGAGACGCACCACCGCGTTCGGCGAACACCGTAGCTCGGCGAGTGGCACGCGCACGCGCGCGTCTCCGCGTTGATCGACGAACGTCACACACCACGGACCGGTCGTGACACGGAGCACGAACTCACCCGTATCGACGGATGCTACCGGCCCCGGCTCCTCGGTGAACTGGGCGCTCGGCCATTCCCGCGCCGGAACGTACGCCGACTCGGTGGGCGCGTTGCCCTCGCCAATTCGCAGGCGCACAATGCGCGGGGTGCAGACCCTGATGGTTAGCCGGACCGGCGCCGCCGACACGGTGAGCGTCGGGCCTTCGCGATTCCACACCCGCGCGTCATCGCGCCTAGCAGGCATCGACTCCACCAGGTTCTGTCGTCACGTTCGGCGCCACGAGAGGGAGTTACCAACGCCGATGAAGGCGTTCAGCGCGGCCTCAGCACAAGCCGTTTCCACGGCGGGACCGTCGTACTACTTGGCGGCCGGCTTCTTGTCGGGCCAGTAATGACCTCTCGCTGGTAGTTGGGGGCCCGAAATGCGGCCCCCGTCCAAGCCGCCCTTGAAGAGTGCCGGACTTCATGTGTCGTGGGCAAGCAAGCGCGCCAGATCGCCAACGTCGGGTACCTCTTCCAGGCGGCCGACCAGCCCGGCGATCTCGTCCTGGCGGCGCGGGCTGACGATGTCGGCCGTAAGGCGCACAAATTTGCGGTGCAGTTCCTCGGCCGAGAGCGGTCGTTGCGGCGAGCCCTTTGGGTAGGTGACGTCGCGGGTATGCCGGCCGCGCACCGTCTCGACCTCGATGATCGACCTGTAGAGATCGGGATACGTGCGGTCCAGTTCGGCATCGCCGACCACCTGTACCCGATCCGAGAGGACGCGGATGCCGAGATCATCGCGGCGATCGTGCAGGATGTCGTCGAAGTCCACGACGCGCCTGTGGGCCGCGAGCGCGAGCACGTACTGCGCGCAGTGGGACCGGAGCGCATTGCCGTCGATGACGTGATAGCCACCGGCCGGAAATCGCAGCGTGATACCCCGGATCTCGTCCGGACGCACGCTCTCGGTCTCGAGAATATCGAGTAGCCCGTCGAGCCCCGGATGGATGAACGCGCAGCACGCGTACTGCTTGACGGTCAGCTCCATCACCTTAAACGTCGTGCCGAGGTCTGTAAACAGCGCATCCTCGTGCCACTCCCCCGTGAACGCGTGGCCGAGTGGGTACTTGCCCTCGAAAATCGCCGGCGGGCCGCCGAACCCGCACGAGGCTAGATGCGCCGCGAACACACCGTGGCGCGACGCGAGTCCCATGTTATAGGGCCTTGAGTGCTCGGTGTCGTCGCTTACCCAGGCGAGGAGACCCGATGTCTCCGTGCCGGCGAGGCCGAAAGCATGGCGCAGCGCCGGACCGCGCAGACCATAGAGCCTCGCCGCTGCGGCGAGCGACCCGAATGTTCCCGCGACGCAGGTCGGATGGAACCCCCGCGCGTACAGCGCCGCGCCGCTCAGTGCGTAGCTCAGCCGGCACGCGCTCTCTATGCCGCAGACGATCGCCGCGAGTACGTCCTTGCCAGAACGGTGCATCCGTTCGCCGACCGCCAGCGCCGCTGGTCCCACGACCGCGATCGCGTGCATGATGGCGCCCGCGTGATGGCTCTCGATATCGCAGTAATAACCAAAAGTGCCGTTCACGAGCGCTGCGGTCGCGCAGTTCGTCCGGAGATCCGATCCGAACACCTGCGCTTCCGGCGTGCCACCGGTTTCACGCACGAACCGCCGCAGCACCGCCCCGATGTCGTAGCGTAGCGACGTTGCCGAGAGCAACGCGCCCAGTCCATCGTGGAGGATCGCTTTGGTCTTCGCAACCACCTCCGACGGAATGCGCTCGTAGGACAACGTCTCGACGAAGGACGCGAACCGGTCGGTCATCGCGCGGCTCGTTGCTGGGGTCGCTGAATCCATGGCACCACCTTGTCGCCGATCTTGGGAAATTGAAACGGTTCTCTGATTCCACACTGCGGAACATCGGCCCTGTGTGGGGGTGCCCTGCGCCTCACACCACTCGGTGAACCACCTCTTCGCGCGTGATGTACCGCACGACGTTTTCCGCGCAGAGGTTAAGTCCGTTCGCCAGCGCCTCGGGCGTTGTCCCGGCTGTGTGCGAAGTCAGGACGACGTTCGGCAGCGCCAGGAGCGGGCTGTCTCGAGGCACGGGCTCCGTCGCAAAGACGTCGAGGCCGGCGCCCGCGACTTTGCCGCTCTTCAGTGCCACCGCCAGCGCGACCTCGTCGACAATATCGCCCCGCGCCGTATTGATGAAAATGGCGCCGTCCTTCATGGCGGCGAACTGCTTCGCCCCAAGCAGTCCGCGCGTTTCGGGACTCGAGCGCAGATGCAGCGACACCACGTCGGATTCGCCCAGCAGGTCCTCGAGCGACGGTAGATACTCGAACCCGGCGCGCGCCGCCTTCGCGCGGTCTGGATGCAGGGTCCACGCCACCACGCGCATCTGGATGCCGCGGCCAAGATCCGCGAAGGCAGTCCCGATAGCACCGGTCCCGACGATCCCGAGCGTCTTCCCGCGGCATTGGACCAGCGTGCCGCGAGGCCATTCGCCGCGGCGAACCGCGGCGTCCAAATGAATGATCCGGCGAGCGACCGCGAGCATGAGGGCCAGACAATGTT
The DNA here is from genome assembly GCA_035307765.1 of bacterium. Lineage (NCBI taxonomy): Bacteria > bacterium. The sequence goes on from DATGHU010000026.1 coordinate 134,752, forward strand.
CGGCGATCGGCTCCGTTGCCGTGTTGGGCGTGTTCGAGACCACGATGCCCAGCCGCCGTGCTGCGGCGAGGTCAACGTTATCGGTTCCGGTGCCCCAGATGGCGAGGTGTTTCAACGTGCCGGCCACGGCCTCGAGGACCGCCTCTGGAAACTTGCAGAAACCGCGAATGTTGACGGCGGTGTGGGCGCCGCGCAGCCGTCCGATCAGGTCGTCAAGCGAGGCCGGCGGCGTCGTGAACACGGCGGTGTCTCCGACCGCCTGGATCCGCGCCAGGGCGGGTGTCCCCGAAATGACCGGCGGACTGTCGTCCGGAACGACAATTTGCATCAGGCATCGCCCCCGCGGTGCACCGTGTCCCCTCGCAGCAGTTCAGTAAACGCACCGATATCCGGCAGCTCCTCGAGCGTCCGCATCGCCTCAGCGATCTCAGCCGCCCTTCCGGGGGGCAACACGTCTTCCGTCAGGCGTGCGAACTTGTCCGCGAGTTCGCCGCGCGTCAGCGGATTCTCCGGCGATCCCTTCGGGTGCGTGACATCACGGACGTGGTGGGCCCCGTCCGCCGTCTCGATGTCGATGATCGACCTGTACAACTCGGGGTACGTACGGTCCAGCTCGTCGTCCCCCACCACGCTGACGCGGCGCGAAAGGGCGTCGATCCGCCGATCCGTCCGCTGGTCGTGAAGGATGTCGTAGAAGCCGACCGCGCCTTTGTAGGCAGCAAGGGCGAGCACGTACTGCGCGCAGTGCGAGCGCAGGGCGTTGCCGTCGATGACCCGGTACCCCGACGCCGGAAACCGCAGGGTGATCCGCCGAATCGCGTCCGGCCGCACCTCCGCGGCACCTATGAGGTCAAGCAGGCCGTCGAGTCCGGGGTGGATAAACGCGCAGCACGCGTACTGTTTGAAGTACAGCCCCATGACATTGAACCGTTCCCCGAGCCCGTCGAACAACTCCTCCGGGTGCCACTCGCCCGTGAAGGCACGGCCGAGCGGATATTTGCCCTCGAAGATCTCCGGCGGGCCGCCGAACCCGCACGAGGCAAGATGCGCGGCAAACACCCCGTGCCGGGCGGCGAGGCCCATATTGAACGGCCGCGAGTGTTCCGTTGGGTCGCTGACCCATGCCAGCAGCCCCGACGCCTCGGTGCCTGCGAGGCCGAATGCTCGGCGTAGCGCGGCGTTTCGCAGGCCATAGAGGCGTGCCGCCGCGGCCGCCGCGCCGAACGTGCCGGCGACACAGGTGGGGTGGAATCCGCGCGCAAACAGCGTGATCGGGTTCAAGGCGCTGCTCACGCGGCAAGCAACGTCGATACCGACGACGATCGCACTCAGGACGTCGCGACCGCTCCGGTGCATGCGCTCCCCGACTGCCAGCGCGGCCGGGCCCACCACGGCGATGGCGTGCATGATGGCGCCCGGATGATAGCTTTCGATGTCGCCGTAATAGGCGAAGGTGCCGTTGACGAGCGCGGCGGTGGCGCAGTTCGTGCGCACCGCAGTGCCGAATACGGATGCGTCCGGCGCACCGCCCGTCTCTTCGACGATGCGGGCCATCACGCCCCCAAGATCGTAGCGCGGCGACACCGCCGACAGCAGCGCGCCGAGTCCGTCGAACGTGACGTCTTTCGTGCGCTCCAGCACCTGGGCCGGAATCTGCCGAAAGGTGAACTCTTCGACAAACTTCGTGAACCGCTCCGTTTGTCCGCTATCCGGCATGGGATGCGTGACACCTCCCGCTGGAGTGTAGTGCTAGAAGACGTAGGCCTCGCGGTGCACCGGCCCGGCAAATCGTTCTAGACGGAGGGGGGCGAGGTCGAGGGACGAGGCTCGACCGTCGAGAATCTCCTCGCTCAGCAGTCGGCCGATCGCGGGCGCGTGCATGAATCCCTTGCCGTTGTCGCCGCACGCCAGCACCAGCCCGTCGACACCCGGTACCCGTCCGAGAATCGGGTGCAGGTCAGGGGTGAGCGACCGCAGGCCGACGTACGTGCGCCGAACCTGCGCCCGCATCAGCGACGGTACGCGGTGCGCCCCCGCCGTCAGGACCCGCTCGATGCCGTCCCAGTGGACGTCGAGACCGAACCCCGGCCGGGAGTCCCGGTCCGTGCCGCCGAGCAGCATGTCGCCGGACCCCGTGCGATGGAGATTGAAGCCGGTATCGGCATCAGTGAGCAGCGGCATCTCGACGTCGAGTTCAGGGAGCGGCGCGACCACGTTAACCTGCCGGCGGAACGTCTGGGCCGGGACCTCGACCCCGCCCAGCGCCGCAAGCTGCGCCCCGTAGGGGCCGGCGGCGATCACGACGGTGCCGGCCTCGATCCGCCCGCCGGCAGTCTCCACGCCGGCCACGCGGCCCACGCTCTTCAGGACGGCGCTGACGTCCTCTCCAAAGCGAAATTCAGCCCCCATCGCGCGGGCGCGGCTCGCAAACCCCTGGACCGCCGCCGCCGGTTCGGCGCTGCCGTCCTGGTCGCAAAAGGTACCGCCAGCAAGATCGTCCGTGCGGATGCCCGGCACGAACTGCCCGATTTCGCCGGGTTCGAGGACACGGGTGCGAACGCCGAGGCGATGTTGAAGCGCCACGGCGTCGCGCATGGTGGCGAAAATCTCGTTGCTGCGTGTGACGAAGAGATAGCCGTGGGGACGAAAGAAGACGGAGTACCCCGTCTCCTCCTCGAAGCGCAGGTAGACGGGCAGACTAAGCTGCGTCAACCTGACGTTCACCTCGGTCGAAAACTGGTGGCGGATGCCGCCCGTCGCTTTTGACGTGGATCCCATGCCCACCATGGCCTCGCGCTCGAGCACGAGGACGCGAAGCGCTGGATCGCGCAACAGCAGGTGGTAAGCGGTACTGCAGCCGATGATGCCTCCCCCGACGACGAGCACGTCCGGACGCTGCACGACAGCCCTCCTCAGACCGCGCGCGCGGCCCGGGTTCCATCGAGGATCGCGTCGTGGATGCGACGCGGCGAGTACGCGTCTCCCACGAGCTTCACCTCAGGAACCCTGCTCTCGAGTTCGTGATACAGGCCGTCCCGCGCGACGCCGCCGAATGCCATGACCACCGTGTCCGCTTCGAGCACCGTCTCGACGCCGGAATAGGCGTGCCGGACGCGAACGCCTTCTGGCACGACGGCGACCGCGACCGTGGTCGCCTCGATCTTGACCCCCTGCTTGTAGAGCCGCGCGTAGAGGTCGGCCCGCACGCCCTCGTCGATGTCTTCGCCCAGCAGGAAGTAGCGAGAGATCGCGGTGACCTGCCGGCCTTGCTGGGCGAGAAAGTCGGCGGTGGTCGGCGCGGCGCAGTGGCCCTCCTCATCTACCACAACGCAGCGCTTGCCGGGCGCCACGCGGCCAAGCAGCACGTCTTCCGCCGTCGTCACGTGTGGCAGCGTAACGCCCGGAATCTCGGGGAGCCGTGGGGCGGCGCCGGTCGCCACGATCACGGCATCCGGCTTGAGCGCAGACACCTCCGCCGCCGAAACGCGCATGTTGAGCCGAACGTCCACGTTGTGCTTGCGGGCCTGCCCCTCCAACCAGGAGGCGATCTGCGCGATCGTCTCGCGCTTCGGCGCCCGCGCGGCGGCGAGCACTTGCCCGCCGAGGCGATCCGTCTGTTCGAAGAGCACGACCTGGTGACCGCGCACGGCTGCCACCCTGGCCGCCTCCAGCCCGGCGACGCCGCCGCCGACAACGACCACGCGCTTCCGACGAGACGCCGCTGCGATTTCGGCCAGTTCCGCCTCGCGGCCGACGGCGGGGTTCTGCACGCAGGTGATTGCTTTGCCCTGGCGCAGCAGCCCGATGCAGCCTTCGCTGATGCCGACGCACTGCCGGATGTCAGAGAACCGCCCAGCTGCAGCCTTCTTCGGCATGTCCGGGTCGGCCATGAGCGCGCGGGTCATGCCGACCAAGTCGCACACGCCCGAGGCGAGCGCGGCCTCCGCTTGCTGCGGGGTGACGATCCGGCCGGTCACGATCACGGGGGCGCGAACCACCTTGCGCGTTTGCGCCGCGAAGTCGTTGTGGAGTCCCTCGGGGTGGTAGAGCGACGGCGTAACCATCGCCTCAAGCCGCAACGTCTCGGTGCTCGAACCGGTGACAATCCAGTAGTCGAGCAGGTTCCACGCGTCGATGCGCCGCGCGACCTCGAGCAGGTCGGCCTGCGTCAATCCTCCCGGCGCGTAATGGTCGCCGCTGTGGCGGATGCCCACGATGAAGTCGCGGCCGACGACTTCCCTGATCGCCTCGAGTACCTCCCGCGTGAGGCGCAGGCGGTTGTCGAGATCGCCGCCGTACTCGTCGGTGCGCTTGTTGGAGAGGGGCGAGAGGAACTGATCCAGCAGGTGCCCGCCATAGCACGGGATGTCGCACCCATCGAATCCGCCCTTCTTGAGCCGCAGCGCCGCGGCCGCCCAGGCCCCGACGATTTCGCGGATTTCCACCTTCGTCATAACGTGTGGCCACTGGCGGTGGCGCTCCTCGCGCGTCTCGGACGGACCCCACAACGGTGCGCCGGAATACCAAGAATGGCCGCGCCGGCCGCGGTGGGAGATCTGAGAGACGCAGAGCGCACCGTGGCGGTGGATCGCGTCGCTCATCTGCCGGAATTCCGGAATAATGCTATCGTCCCAGTTGTTGACCTCGCCCCAGTCGTTGATCGAGGTCGGGTGGATGCTGCTGGACCCGAACATCATCACGACACCGCAGCCGCCCTTGGCCTTCTCCTCGTGGTATCGGATGTAGCGCTCGGTAATCCGGCCCTTCTCGCCGAAGGCCGCCCCGTGCGGCGTGCTAACAATGCGGTTTTTCGCCTCCCGGTGGCCGATCTTGACCGGACTGAACAGCCGCTGCAATTGCGAGCTCAACGTGTCGCCTCCTTGTCGTGCGCCAGCCACGCCGGCGCTACTTGAACCGAGCATCGTGCAGGAAGACCATGCCGTCGATCCAAGGCTCCCAGGCCAGGCGGTTGCTCACGCCAAAGATTGTGGCCTGTTGGTAGGCCTTGATCAGGGGCACCTCGCGCGCTACGATCTGCTGCGCTTGGTAGTACAGGCTCTTCCGCTTTGCGGTGTCGATGGTTGTGCGCGCCTGCTCCAGCACGGCGTCGAGCGCGGGGTTTTTATAGATCGACAGCGCGGAGTGGGAGTCCAGTGAGTTGAACAGGAGATCGGCGTCGAACAGGCCGCCGCCGCCCCAGGCCACCATGTAAGCCGGCAACAGCTCGCGCTTAGCCCACTTGGTGACGTAGACGCTCTGCTCGGTCACCTGAACGTTTGCCTGGATGCCCACGTTGCCCAGCATCGAGGCGATCGCTTGCATCACCTCCACGTCGTTGATGTAGCGGTGGTTCGGAACGTTGAGCGTCATGCCGAACCCGCTCCCGTGCCCCGCTTGCCGTAGGAGCGCCTTGGCCTGCGCGGGATCGTACCCCGGGAACTTGATGCTCGTGTCGAAGCCGGACGCACCCCGCTCCAGCGGCATACCGACCGGGTCGGCGTACCCGCCCAGCACCGTCTTGATGATGGTGTCCATGTCGACTGCATAGTTGATGGCGCGGCGGACGCGCACGTCTTCCCACGGCCCCGGCATGAGGTAGTTGGTGATCACGGTCATGATCACCAGCCCGCCGAGGTGAGAGACGACGATCTTGCCCGCGCCGCTCGCGTTGACCTTAGCAACCTGGTCCGGTGGCACGTAGAGGACCAAATCCGCCTGCCCTGACACGAACGCGGCGACGCGCGTAGACAACTCCGGCACGATGCGGAAGACCACCCGGTCGATCGCCGGGCGGCCGAGGAAGTAATCCTGGTTTGCCTCAAGCGTGATATGGTCGTCCTTCACCCATTCCACGAACTTGTACGGCCCGGTCCCCACGGGCTTCGCGGCGGCGCCGGCCTCGCCGGTGTCTGCGACGTACTTGGGCGGGACCATAGAGATTGTCCCGCACACCCCGGAGCTCATCCGCTGGGGCAGCAGCGGGAAGGGCTTTTGGGTCACCACGTTGGCGGTTTGAGCATCCACGACGTCGACGTGGTCGATGTCGGAAATGAGCCCGCGATGCGAGGAGCCGAACTTGGGGTCCAGCATGCGCTCCACGCTGAACTTGACGGCGGCGGCGTCGAACGGCTCGCCGTTGTGGAAGCGGACCCCGCGGCGCAACTTGAACTGCCAGGTCGTCGGATTCACAAGGCGCCACGACTCCGCGAGGCTGCCCTTGAAGGCGAGCGTCTTGTGGTCGCGCATCAGCAGCGTGTCAAAGATGTTACGGCAGACCTCGTGGGTGTTGAGGTCGCACGCCTTCTGCCAGTCGAGCGTCGACGGTTCGCCCGGAATGACCACCACCATCGGGCCCGGTCCGGCCGCGTGGGCGCTCGGTAGCACGGACAGCAGCCCTGCGGCCGCCGCCCCAGTGACGAACTGTCGGCGCGTGATGGATGCGGCCGCCGGCGCCACGCCCCGGGACCTCGCTGCTCGTAAACGGCGTTTCACCCCTACCACCTCCTCATGTTGTTGACCGGTGCCTCACCAGAACCGCGACGCCTTCCGCGTCCGGACGTATGGATCGAGCGCGTCGCGCAGGCCGTCGCCGAGCAGATTGACCGCCAGGACCGTGATAAACAACGCGATACCCGGGAAGAACGACAACCAGTATTCGGTATCCAAGTACTGCCGACCGTCGGCTAGCATCCCCCCCCACGAGGGAATCCTCAGAGGAACGCCGAGCCCGAGGAAGCTCAGGCCGGCTTCGGCCAGGATCGACCCCGCCATTCCGAACGTCGCGACGACAATCAGCGAGGCGCACACGTTGGGAAGAACGTGCCGCCAGACTATCCGCGTCAACGTCATGCCGATGGCGCGCGCGGCCTCCACGTACGCCCGCTCGCGAACCGCGAGGGTCTCGGCCCGGACGATGCGGGCATAGGCGACCCAGTTGCTGAGCCCCACGACCAAGATGACATTCTGAATGGTCTGGCCGAAGATACCGATAATCGTGATGGCGAGGAGGATAAACGGAAACGCAAACTGCATGTCCGCGAGCCGCATAATGACGCTGTCCGCGAGCCCGCCCCGGATCGCGGCGGTCAAGCCGAGTCCGGTACCGAGAACGCCCGCAAAGAGAACGGCGGCGGCGCCGATCAACATGGAGGTGCGTGCGCCATAGACGAGGCGGGTGAAAATGTCGCGGCCGAGTTCGTCGGTACCGAGCAGGCTCACCGTGCCCGCGGGGGTGCGGCTCATCGGCGGCGCAAACCGGGCCAGCAGATGGACGGCATTCGGGTTCCCGTGCGTGACGAAACCCGGCGCGGCGGCGCAGACGATCACGGCGGCCACCACGAGACCGCTTGCGCGAATCGGCCTAATGGCGCGGAAGAGCAGGTGGCGCCCCCGCAGCCGCCGCGGCGGCGCGATCACCATCGAGACCGCCCCGTTAGGCACCATACGAGCTCCCGTACCGGATCCGCGGATCCAGGACGACGTAAAGCAGATCGATGCCGAGGTTGAGCAACACGAGCACGGCCGCCACCACGACCACGACCGCCTGGATCAGCGGGATGTCCTTGCCGACCACCGCGTTGACGCTTAGCAGGCCGACGCCTGGGTAGCCGAACACCGTTTCCACGATCACGGCGCCGCCGAGCAGATTGCCGAAGTCCAGCCCGAGCGAGGTGAGGATCGGAATGGCGCCGTTGCGCAGCGCGTGCTTCAGCACCACGGTCGCGGCGGACAGCCCTTTGGCCTCGGCCGTCCGCAGGTAGTCTTGGCGCAACACTTCCAGCATGCTGGAGCGGGTGATCCGCGCCGTGCGGGCCATGGCCCAGGCGCCGAGCGTCACCGCCGGCAGCACCAGCCGCAAGGGACCCGTGCCGAAAATCGGAACCCACCGCAGCTGAACCGAGAAGATCAGGATCAGCATTATGCCAAGCCAGAACGTCGGCATGCACTGCCCGGACAACGCCAGCACCGTGCCGATGTCGTCCAGCGCCGATCCGTGCCGGACCGCCGAGAACACGCCAAGCGGAATGGCCAGGATCACGGCAAGGCCGATCGCAGCGACGGCCAGCTCCAGCGTGGCGGGGAGCCGACCCAGTACGATCGGCAGCGTCGGCTGCTGAAACCGAAGGGACCGTCCAAAATCGCCGCGAACCGCGTGGGCGAGAAAGCTCCCGTACTGCTGCAGCAGCGGCCGGTCAAAGCCCAACGCGTGCCGAATCACCGCATAGTCCTGCGCGGTCGCCTCCTGCCCCACATACAGCGCGGTGGGGTCGCCGCTAAGGTGGATCACTCCAAATACCACAACCGTCAGCGTCCACAGGACGACGACGGCCCATCCCAACCGGCCGATGATATAGCGGGTCATCACGGCGGCTCCGACCCCGGCGTACAGTGAGCCGGCGTGCTCATTCGCGGGCCGCGCGGCCGCGCCGCGCGACCGTCGTCTTCGTGGACGTGTACTGCGCCCAGTAGCGGTCCAGGTCATGCGCGAGGTTGAGGAGATGGCGCTCCATCGCTTGCCGGGCGACACGCGGATTCTTGCGCCTAATGCCGCCGAGAATGGCGGCGTGATCGACCGTAAGGCGTCCACCGACGACGGCGCGCATCGACGTCACGATGACGTTGTAGCGTCGGTGGTGGCGCAGCAGCGACACGAGCGAGGCGAGGACGGTGTTCCCCGAGGCCCGACCGATCTCCTGATGAAACGCCTGATCTTCCGCGACGCCTAGGGTGCCGCGCTTGACGCTCTCGACCTGATTGCGGAAGATGTGTTCCAGCCGCGCGATCGCCGCGGGCGTCGCGTGCTCCGCCGCGAGCGCCGCGGCCTCGGTCTCAACCACCCGCCGAGCAGCGAGTAGATCGAGCAGATGCTTCTTGTCGCTGCGCTTGAGCGTGTCAAGGAGCGCCTGGCCGGTTGTCCGAAAGTACGCTTCGGCCTGCCAGTGCTTGAGCAGCCGCCGGCCGCGTTCCGTGATCACCCGTCCCTCCACGCCGACTTTCCGGAGCGCGCCGGTAAACTCCAACTCGCGCAGCCGCCGGCCGATGGTCGGCGCGCTGACGGCCATACCGTGACGGCGCAGAAGGAGGCTGAGCGTACCCTGGCCGCCCGGCCCGTCCGCGTCCGCAATGCTCTGCAGGATGGCGCGATCCACGCGCAGGACGCTTTCTTCGCCGTCGGCCGAGGCGGTCTTGTTGTTAATCACTGATGATCAACTTCGAGCAAAACCAAACCGACACCTGCATGATCCCAGGCTTGTTCCTACGAACAGAGGGATCACCGTCGGGGTTCCTGCATTTCGATTACTACTGCCCGGGGCTGTTCCGTAAGGCACTCGAGTTGCTTAGGAAAGTGATGAGCGAGGTCCGCATCACGCCAGTCAACCACGGCCGAGTCGTCGGCACACCTCGAAGGGGAAGTGATAGGAAACATAAACGGGCTCCTATCTCTGGAGCCCGCCTATGCAGATACAATTGGTAGCGAGGGCGGCCGATTTTGACCGTGTCGAGACGCTCGGACATCCGAGAGGCGCCGGGCGCACAGTAGCGATCCGCGGCGAGTCCGTTCCCCATCCGATGCACGCAGGAAACCCGGTCGGAGCTATCGGCTACGCTCGGTGGAGAAGCGCGGTCTTCACGCGCGCGGGTGTGAAGGGCGCGGTGCGGAGGCGCGCACCGGTCGCGTCGAAGATCGCATTGGCGATCGCCGGGGCCGTGGCCACCGAGGCGGGCTCCCCCGCTCCAGAGGGCGGCAGGTCGGGGCGGTTGATCAGGACGACCTCGATCTGGTCCGGGACCTCCGGCGTCCTGAGAATGGGGTAGCTCGCCCAGTCCACGCTGGTCACCCCCTCCCGGCCGAACCGCACCTCTTCCTTCAACGCCCAACTCGTCGATTGCACCAGGTTCGCTTCGATCGTGCCGCGCAGACCGTCCGGGTTGATGATCAGGCCGCAATCGTGGGCGATCACCAACCGGGTAACGTGGACCTGCCCGCTGGCCTGGTTCACCTCCACCTCCGCGATCGTCGCCAGGCGGGTGTTGCCGCGGGGCGTGTAGGCGATGCCGCGTCCGGTGACCAGACCGGACCGCAAGAGATCCGCTCGGGGGGACGGCTTCGAGACCCAACCGGCTCGCTGTGCGGCCGCCCGGACCACGGCGATCGCCCGCGGATCCTGCAGGTAACGCAGCCGGAACTCCACGGGATCGGCGTGCAGCGCGGCCGCGACTTCGTCCACGAACGACTCCCCGCCGAACGTCGTCCCCGGCTGCCCGGGAGCGCGCAGGTTTGACGTGCGCAGCGGCGAGCCCTCCTGCGGCCACGGCACGACCTCGCCGACCCTGCGCTTGCTCGGAAACGTATAGGATTCTTGAAGGTTGGCGGGGTTGTCGATGTTTTCCGCCGACAGCCCGATCAGCTGACCGGCCAGGAAGTTCCCCGCGCGGCTCGGGCTAGGGGAGACCCCCGACGAGCTGAAGTCGCGGGCCACGAAGTCCCAGGCCACCACGCCGCCGCGGTCATCGAGGCCGGCCCGAGCCGCCATGACGATGGGCGGCCCCTTGGGATCCCACCCCGTTTCGTCGGCGCGCATCCACTGCACGCGCACCGGGCGGCCGACGGCCTGCGAGAGGAGCGCCGCGTCCCCCGCGGCGTCGTCGTGCCCGCTGCGGCCGTACGAGCCGGCGCCCTGCACCCAGATGACGCGCACCTTGGCGACCGGCAGGCCGAGCAGCTCCGCCAGGCCGTCCCGCAGCTGGTGGGGGTGCTGGGTGTGCGACCACACCGTCGCTCCCCCGTCACGCACCTCGGCGATCGCACACGAGGGACCCATCATGGCGTGCGACTGGAACGGCCACTCGTAGCGGGCCCCGATCGTCCGCGCCGCCGACGCCAGCGCCGCATCGACGTCCCCCACCTGCGCCATCACCCGCCGGGTGCGCGCGGGCATCGCCCACATCGCTTTGTACAGGTCGGCCATCGCCGGCCAGATCACCCCCGACGCCGACCAGGTGACCTTGAGCGTTCGTGCCGCCTGGATCACCCCCCACTCCGTCTCGGCCACGACCCCGAGAAAGTTTCCCTTCCTCACCACCTTGACCAATCCGGGAACCCCTCGCGGCTCCTCGGTGCGGAGGAGCGTGGCGCCCGGGGGCGTCGGCCGGATGACGCGGCCGTGCAGCATGCCGGGCACCCGCACGTCGACGATATAGGAAAACCGGCCGGTCGCCTTGTCGGGAATGTCGATCCGGGGGATGGGCTGGCCGACGATCGTGTAGCGATCCGGGGATTTCGGTCGGGCGCTCCCCGCGGCATCGGCCGCACCGGCTCCGCCGCCCGACTCCATGGTCACCTCAAAAAGTCGCCCGCCGATGAGCTCTCCATACGATACGCGCGCGGTGGGAGCGTCCTTCCGCTGTACGACCCCGTTCTGGACGACGAGTTGGTCTGCGGGAGCACCGAGGCGGGCCGAGGCGAGCTCCAGCAGGACTCGCCGGGCTTCCGCGGCGGCCAGACGAAGCGGATTGGCTCCGACGGAGATCGAGGTGCTGCCCCCCACTCCCCCCTGATCCGGGGTCCGCGCGGTATCCCCCATGATGAACGAAACCGACCGAAGCGGCACGTCCAGCTCCTCGGCCACAATCTGCGCAAACGCGGTGGAGACCCCCATCCCGAGCTCGAGCTTGCCCGTCAGCACCGTGACGCTGCCGTTCTCGGCGATCGTCAACCAGGAATCGAGCCGCGTCGGGTCCGGTGAAAGGCCCGCGCCCGGCACCGCGCCCGTGGCGTCCGGGGACGGGCCGAGAAACGCGGACGGCATCGCGAAGCCGACGACCACCGCGCCTGAGGCGGTCAAGAATTGACGCCGGGAGACAGTGCTCGGCATGTTCAACCCCTCCTCATCCTCGTCGAGCGGCGGCACGGCTGACGGCGCGGAGGATACGCATGTGCGCACCGCAGCGGCAGATCAATCCCGAAAGGGCAGCGCGGATTTCTGCATCGGTGGGGCTCGAATTGTTTTTGAGGAACGCCGCCGCCGTCATGATCCATCCGTTGATGCAGTACCCGCACTGCATCGCCTGTTCGTCAATAAAGGCCTGCTGCATGGGATGGAGGCGTTCGGGGGATCCCAGGCCTTCCAGGGTTGTGACCGGCCGGGCGCCAACCGCCGATACCGCGATCGTGCACGAGCGGACCGCGCTGCCCCCCAGATGAACCGTGCACGCCCCGCACTGACCGAGCCCGCAGCCGAATCGCGGTCCTTGCAGCCGCAGCTCATCCCGCAGCACGTACAGGAGTGGGGTGTCGGGCGCTGAACGAATGGTGTGCGCGGTGCCATTGACGGTCAGGCGGAGCGGGAGTGTGGGGGGTGCCTGGGCGACCTGCTGCATGGATCCGCGACGGAGCGGACCGCCGTTCATGGTGCGCCACCTCCAGGGACGGGGTGAACAGCCTGGCAGCAAGCGACCCGCGTGCGGAGCAGGCTGTGACTATAATAACCCATTATATGGAAGGTGGTCACGACCTCTCCATGGAAATCCCGGCGGGGAGGGGTCCGGCGATCGGGTTCCGCTGCCGCATCCTCCCGATCCTCCTGCGCGGACTCCTTCGCGGTCCGGGCATCCCGGACGCGGCTGAGGCGCCACGCAGCGTGACGAACCACCCGGGTCGTATCCCGGAGTGCAGTCGAATCTCGGCACAGGAGGCGAATGCGCGTGCGAATCCTTATCGCTCTCGTGACCGCGGCCGGACTGGTGTTCGGCCTGTTCTCCCCGACCGGCGCGGCCGGCTTTAAGCCGGTGATCAACTTCGGCGTCAACCGGGCCGCGGAGGACCTCGATCCCGTGACCCAGGACGCGAACCCCAACATCTGGGCGTACATGCAGATCTACCAGGAACTCATCGCGATCAACGTCAAAGGCGACGGGTTCGTGCCGGACCTCGCCACCAAGTGGGCCGTCTCGCCGGACGGCAAGACGTGGACGTTCACCCTGCGTCCGGACGCGCGGTTTTCCACCGGCGATCCGGTGACCTCGGCCGACGCCGTCTGGTCGCTCCAGCGCGCGCACGACATGGACGGGCCGTGGAAGTGGGCGCTGGAATCCGTCCAGTCGATCTCGGCGCCGGACGCGCACACGGTGGTCTTCACGCTGAAGGAACCGTTTGCCCCCTTCCTCTCCGACGTGTCGCTGTTCTCCAACGCCATCCTCTCGGAGAAAGTCTTCAAATCGGCGACCCATGAGCAGATCTCGACGAAGCCCATCGGCTCGGGCCCCTTCATGCTCACCGATTGGAAGAAGGGCGAGGAGCTGGTGATGAAGGCCAACCCCTACTACTACGTGAAGGGACGGCCGCGGACGCCGGAACTGCACCTCCGCTACATCCCCGATGACAACAACCGCGTCATCGCCCTGCAGTCGGGGGACGTGGACGGGGTGGACTACCCGCCGTTCTCCCTGCTCTCCACCCTGCGGCGGGATCCCCGGATCGACGTGCAGCTCAACCCCTCGACCGCGGTCCAACATGTGCTGCTCAACGTCACCGCGGCGCCGCTCAACAACATCAAGGTGCGGGAGGCGCTCTCCTACGCCACCGACCGGGACGCCATCGTCAAAGCCGTCTGCTACGGGGCCTGCACCCCGGCGACGTCGTTCCTGCCGATCACGACGCCCCTCTTCGACAAACAGCTCAAGGCGTACACGCTGGACCTGACCAAGGCGAAGCAGCTGCTGCAGGAGTCCGGCGTGCCCACCCCCATCACGCTCAAGGCGATCATCTGGTCCGGAAACACGGACGCGGAGACGGCGACCACGCTGCTGAAGGCGATGTGGGCGAAGATCGGCGTGAACCTGCAGATCGAGCCGCTCGACCGGGCGACGGCGACCCAGCGGATGCGCGCGCTCGACTATCAGGTGGACGTCAGCGGGTGGACCAACGACGTGCCCGACCCCTCCGAGCTGGCGTCTTACGAGTTCGACTACGTCACGGCCAAGTCGTACCACACCGGGTACAAGTCGGATGCGATGGACGCCCTCATCAACAAGGGCGTGCGGGAGCTGGATCTCAACAAGCGGCGCCAGATTTACTATCAAATGCAGCAGCTGGCGATCACGGACGCGCCGCTGGTGTGGCTCTACTACGCCCCCTACACCATCGCGCTCAACAAGAAGGTGTCTGGCTTCGTCCAGCTGGCGACGGGGCCCTGGATCTTCAAGGACGTGGCCGTGGCGCAGTAGAGGCCTAAGCAGAACTCGGGACATCGCGCGGCGGGGAGCGGCCGGATGCTGCGGTACGCGCTCGGGCGGATCGGGCAGACGGTACCGATCGCATTCCTGGTCACCGTCCTGATCTTCCTGCTGATCAAGCTGCTCCCCGGCGACCCCGCCTCGGCGATTCTCGGGGACCGGGCCACCGACGCGTCGGTCGCCGCGCTGCGCCACCAGTGGGGCCTGGACCGGCCGCTCTGGGAGCAGTACGCGCTCTACATGCGCAACCTGGCGACGGGGAACCTCGGCGAGTCGCTGCGCTACCAGTCGCCGGTCACCGAACTGCTGAACCGCCGGATGCCGGTGACGTTTTTCCTGATCGTCTACAGCCTCATCCTGTCCGTGCTCGTCGCCGTCCCGCTCGCGCTCCTCGCCGCGCTCACCCGAAACCGCTGGCCGGACCAGGTGATCCGCGCGCTGATGGCGGTGCCGCTGGCGTCGCCCGCGTTCTGGATCGGCATCCTCTTCCTGATCGCGTTCGCCCTGAAGCTGCGGTGGTTCCCGGCCGAGGGGTACGGCGAGGGGTTTGGGGACCACCTGCGGCACCTCTTCCTGCCCGCGTTCACGCTGTCGTACGCCTTCGCGGCGGTGCTGAGCCGGAATCTGCGATCGTCGCTGATCGACGTGGTGACGACGACCTACGTCGACTTCGCCCGGGCCAAGGGGCTGCGGGGCCGCGTGGTGCTGTTCCGGCACGTGTTCCGCGCGGCCCTCCTCCCCGTCGTCACGCTGATCGGGGTGCGCATGTCCTACGCCATCGGCGGGTCCGTGGTGATCGAGACGGTGTTCGCCATCCCCGGGCTCGGCTCGTGGATGGTGGAATCGATCGGCGCGCGCGACTACGTGGTCGTGCAGACGCTGACCCTGATGTTCGCCATGGGCGCGATGCTGATCAACCTGGCCACGGATCTCGTCTACCCGCTGTTCGACCCGCGGGTGCGGATGGGATGAACGGGACCCCTCGGTGAGCACGCTCGCGGGGGCGCTGCGCGCCGCCCGGCCGATCCGGCTCCCGCTGCCCCTCGGGATCCTCGCCGGGGGGCTGATGCTCCTGGTGTTGCTCGCGGGGACCACGCTCGCCCCGGTGCTGGTGCCTTCCAGCCCGGAGGCGCAGGACCTCAACGCCATGCTGCAGCCGCCCTCGGCGGCGCACCCGTTCGGGACCGACAATTACGGCCGGGACGTCTTCACCCGGGTCCTGTACGGGGCGGCGATCGACCTGCGGATCGGCGTGCTCGCGGTGATCTTCCCGTTCGTCTTCGGGGCGCTGGCGGGGGCGGTGGCGGGCTACCTGGGCGGCTGGACGGACGTGGCCGTGATGCGCACCGTGGACGTGATCACCGCCATCCCGTTCCTGGTGCTGGTGATCGCGATCGTGGCGTTCCTGGGGCCCGGGGAGACGAACATCCTCATCGCGATCGGCGTCGTGGAGTGGATCGTCTTCGCCCGGCTCGTCCGCGCCGAGGTGCTGCGGGAGAAAAACTTGGAGTACGTGGCAGCGCTGCGCGCGCTCGGCTTCAACCGGTGGCGGATCATCCTCCGCCACATCCTGCCGAACGCGATCGCCCCCGCGGTGACGTACCTCGCCTCGGACATCGTGCTGATCATCCTCACGGTGTCGACCCTGGGCTTCCTGGGGCTGGGCGTTCGCCCGCCCGCCCCGGAGTGGGGGTTGATGATCGCGGAGGGGCGCACCTTCCTGTACACCGGCTGGTGGATCGCCGCCATGCCGGGGTTTGCCTGCATGTTCGCCGGCATCGCGTTCATCCTGGTGGGCGACGGCCTCGCCGATTTGCTGCGCGTCCGCGGCCAGTGACCGAACCGGTTCTCGCCGTCGAGGGCCTGCGGGTCGAGATCCCTACCCCGCGCGGGGTCGTGGAGGCCGTGCGCGGCGTGAGCTTTGAGGTCCTCCCCGGCGAGACCTTCGCGCTCGTCGGCGAGTCGGGATCGGGGAAGACGATGACCTGCCGATCGATCCTGCGCCTGGCCCACCCGCCGGCCCGGATCGTCGGCGGCACCGTCCGCTTCGAGGGACGCGACCTCCTCCGGCTGCGCGAGCGCGACCTCGAGCGCATCCGGGGACGCGGGATCGCCATGGTGTTCCAGGATCCCATGACCGCCCTCAACCCCGTCCTGACGATCGAGCGGCAGATCGGGGAGGTGCTCACCGCCGCCCCCCGCGCCCCCGCCGAGCGGCGGCGGCAGATCGTGACGCTGCTGCGCCAGGTGGGCATCGCCGACGCGGAGCGCCGGCTCCACGCCTACCCGCACCAGCTCTCGGGGGGACAGCGGCAGCGGGTGATGCTCGCCGTCGTCCTGGCGCGCCGGCCGGCCGTGCTGCTGGCCGACGAGCCCACGACCGCGCTCGATGTCACGATCCAGGCCCAGATCCTCCGCCTGCTCGCCGCGCTGCAGCGGCAGCTGTCGATGGCGCTCGTGCTCGTGACGCACGACCTCGGCATCGTCCGGCGGGTCGTGCACCGGGTGGCGGTGATGTACGCGGGCCAGATCGTGGAGCTGGCGCCAACGGCCGACCTGTTCGCACGCCCCCTGCACCCCTACACCGCGGGGCTGATCGGATCGGTCCCCAGCATGGACCGCCGCCGGCCGCTGGTGCCGATCGCCGGCGCCCCGCCGGACCTCATCGGCCTGGGCGAGGGGTGCGCGTTCGCGCCGCGGTGCCCGCTGGCCTCGGCGGAGTGCCGGCGGGGGGAGATCCTGCTGCGCCAGGTGGCGCCGGGGCGCCTGAGCCGCTGCCTCAAAGCGGAGCAATTGGGGGGGGCCGCGGTTGCCTGAGCCGCTGCTGCGGGTCCGCGATCTCGTCAAGCACTTCCCGCTGCCGCTCACGCTCGTCGGCGCCCTGCGGCGCCGGCGGCCGGACCAGGTGCGCGCCGTCGATGGGGTCTCGTTCGACCTCGCCCGCGGGGCGACGCTCGGCCTGGTGGGCGAGTCCGGGTGCGGGAAGAGCACCCTCGGCCGCTGCCTGCTGCGGCTGTACCAGCCCGACGCCGGCGCCGTGTGGTTCGGCGACGTCGATCTCGCCCGGCTCGACGAGCACGCCCTCGCCCCGTACCGGAAGCGCATGCAGGTCGTGCTCCAGGACCCGTATTCGTCGCTCGATCCTCGGCAGCGGGTCGGCAACGCGCTGACCGAGGTGCTGGCGGTTCACGGGATCGGCACGCCCGCCGAGCGCCCCGCGCGGGTGAAGCGGCTCCTCACCCAGGTGGGCCTCGGCCCGACCGACGCCCACAAGTACCCGGGGGAGTTCTCCGGCGGCCAGCGCCAGCGGATCAGCATCGCCCGCGCCCTCGCCGTCGGCCCGGAGCTGCTCGTGGCCGACGAACCCGTCTCCGCCCTCGACGTCTCCATCCAGGCGCAGATCCTGCACCTATTGCTCGACCTGCGGGCGTCGCTCGGGCTGACGATGCTCTTCATCTCGCACGACCTGCGCGTCGTCCGCTACCTGAGCGACGAAGTGGCGGTGATGTACCTGGGGAAGATCGTGGAGCAGGCCCCCAGCGCCGCGCTGTTCAGCCGCCCCCTGCACCCGTACACGCTGGCCCTGCTCTCCGCGATCCCGGAGGTGGAAGAGCAGCCGCGCGAGATGATCGAGATCGAGGGCGAGCCCTCGAGCGCGGTCCGCATCCCTCCGGGCTGCCGGTTCCATCCAAGGTGCCCCTGGAAGGTGGACCGCTGCCTCACCGAGGCCCCATCGCTCCGGGAGCTCGGGCCCCATCACCTCGTGGCGTGCCACGAAGCCGAGCGGCATGCCGGAGCCACCGCCGCGGGCTGATCCAGGCGGGGGGTCAGGCCTTCTCGCGCACCGCGCCGAACGTCAGCGCGGAGATCACGTACCTGCGGGCCAGCAGCAGCAGGACCACCGGCACCAACGCCGAGATCACCCCCACCGCCGCCATCTGGTTCCAGATGATCTCGAACTCGGTGACGAAGCTCCACACGGCGATGGAGAAGGTCTGCGAGCGCGGCGTCGCCGTCAGGATCAGCGCGTAGAGGAACTCGCTCCAGGCCAGCGCAAACGTGATCACGGACGCCGCCAGCAGCCCTGGCGAGAGCATCGGCAGCATGATCTGGAAGAACGCCCGCCAGCGCGTGGCCCCATCCGCCAGCGCGGCCTCCTCGACCTCCATCGGGATCTCCGACAGGAAGCCCTTAAGCATCCACACCGCAAACGGCAGCGAGAACGCCGCGTAGATGAGGATCAGGGCGAGGAGGCGGTCGTAGAGCCCCAACTGCCGGATCGTGGCGAAGATCGGGATGACCACGACCATCGAGGGGAGGAAGCGCAGGCTGAGCAGCCACGAGAGCAGCCCGCGTCGGAAGGCCGCGGGCACCGGGAGGCGGGTCAGCGGGTACGCGATCAGCAGGGCGAGGGCCAGCGTGAGGACGACCGCGGCCAGGCAGACCACGAGGCTGTTCCGGAGCAGCACCCAGTTTCCCGCGCCGAGCAGCGCCGCGCTGTACGCGTCCAGACTGGGGTGCACCGGCCACAGCGTCGGCGGCTGGGAGTAGAGCTCCCTGGTCGGCTTCAGCGAGGTGGAGAGCAGCCAGGCGAACGGGAAGAGGTAGACGAGCGCGAGCCCGCCGAGCGTCAGCAGGACCACCAGGCGCCACGGCGAGCGCCGCCCGGCCATCAGGCCACCTCCTCCGACAGGTAGCGGCCGAAGAGCGCGAAGATGATCGAGATGACCAGCACGATGTAGATGGCGAGAGCCGAGGCGTAGTTCAGGTTGCTGAACTTGAACGCGATCTTATAGAGATACAGACTCAAGAACTCCGTCGCGGCGCCGGGCCCGCCCATCGTCAGCACCTGGATGTGGTCGAACACGCGCAGGGTGTCGGTGAGGCGAAAGACGAGGACCAACAGCAGCAGCGGCCTGAGGTACGGGAAGTCGATCTGCCGGAAGCGGGCCCATCCCCCCGCCCCATCCATCTCCGCGGCCTCGATCACGTCCGGGGGGACCGCCTGGAGCCCCGCAAACAACACCAGGAAGACGAACGGCATCCACTGCCAGACGTCGACGCTCACCACCGAGAACATCGCCATCCCGGGCGAGGACATCCAGAGGATGGGTTTCCCGTGGTACCCGAGGTTGTGCAGGATCACGTTCAGGATCCCGTACTCGGGGATGTACATCAGCCGGAAACTCACCCCGGCCGCCACGGGCGGGGTCACCATCGGCACGATGAACAGCAGGTAGGCGAGCGTACGCCCGAGGACGCTCTGGATGGTGCGCTGCACCGCGACCGCGAGCGCCAGCCCGACGGCGAGCTCCACCCCCACGACGATGACGATGTAGGTGAGCGTCGCCTTGAGCGACGCCGCCAGCAGCGAATCCTGGAAGGCAAACGCGAAGTTATGCAGGCCCGCGAAACCGCCCACCCGGTAGTACTGCAGGCTCAACGCGACGGCGTACGCCATCGGGTAGACGACGACCGTCAGCAGGTAGAGCACCGGCCCCGCCACCAGGAGGTACGGGGCGAGGCGCCGGCGGCGCGCGGCAGGGGTGAACCTCGCCGGGTGGGGCGCCGCCGCAGCCGGCAGCACCCCACCCACGAGCGGCGGCCTACTTAATGTAGCCCGCCTCCTTCATGTGCTGGGTGATCTCCGCCTGCGCCCGGTCCATCGCCTGCTCGGGCGACTCGCTGCCGGCCAAGGCGGCGTTGACGTGGGTGCCGAGGATCGATTCCACCGCCGACCACTCCGACGTGCGCGGCCGCCAGAACGGCGGGGCGGCGAGCGAATCCGCCATCGCTGCGAAGTACGGGAAGCGCTTGTTGAGGGTCGGATCGGTGAGGATCGACTTGCGGAACGGAATGCCCCCCGCCTCCGCGTACGGCTTCTGGATCTCCTTGCTGGTCGCCCAGGCGATAAACCGGTAGGCCCAGTCTTTCTCCTTCGCGGCCTTGGGGATCCCGAGGAGCCAGTTGCCCATCATCGGCGTGTGTCGCCCGGTGGGTCCTGCCGGGAGGACCACATATCCGATCTTGCCGGCGACGCTGCTCACACTCGCATTCTCGACGATATCCGACGCCTCGGCCGGCCAGGTTTCCTCCTGGGCGGCGTGGCCCGTCGCGGCCAACTTCGCGCGGTCGCCGGCATCGGTCGTATCCGCTCCCGGCTGGGCGATCGCCTTGAGCTGCCCCACGAAGAACTTCAGGGCATTGATGGTGGCATCTGACTTGAAGACCACGTTCCAGTTGTCATCGAAGATCCGGCCGCCAAACGTGGTGAGAATCGGGTTCCACTCCGAGATGACGGGGTTGCCCTTCGCGCCCCGCATCGCGAACCCGTAAAACTGCTTCCCGGGGTTCCCGAGGTGCGTCCCGTTGGAGAGGACTTCATCCCACGTCTGCGGGGCTTTGGGGATCAGATCCTTGCGGTACAGAAACATCTCGACGTTGCCCACGAGCGTGATCGCCTCGATGTGCCGGGCCTTGGCAGCCTCCCCCGGGGGAATGGGGCCGCGTGGGGGCGGCCAGGAGCCGAGTTCATACACCACGGGGTAGATATCGGGATCGCGCTTCAGGTTAAAGGGGGCAGCGTCGAGCGGGGCGAGCCACCCTTCCGAGCCGAACTTCGGCATCCAGGGATCGTCGAGCATGACGATGTCGAAGGTGGCCGCGTTCGCCTGAAATGCCGTTACCATTTTCTCGTAGAGGCTTGGGTACGGGTACTCGATCAGGTTGAGTTTGACCCCGGTGGCCTTTTCCCAAATCGGCTTGATCGCCTTGAGGCCGCGGGTCTCGCCTCCGGCGACGACCCCGATGTTCAACTGCGCGGGCTTCGAGGCGCCCGCACCCACCCCCACCCCGTAGCTGCCTAAGAGCAGGACCAGGATCAACCCGACCGGTGCATACCGTCGAAGCATCTCTCCGTCCCTCCTCCCGTGGCCAGACGGCCGCGATCTCCGGAGCCGCCGTCCGCGGACGCGGCGGTCCGGGCCTACCCGTTCACACCCCCTGCACGAGGACCTTGCCGTCCTGCCGCTTGGTGGCCCGCTCGATCGCGGCGACGGCGCCGCTCAGCGGGAACCGGCTGGTGATGATCGGCCTGAGATCGATCCGGCCGGACGCCATCAGCCTGATGACGTTCTGGAACGTGCCGTAACCGGAGTGCCCCTGCGCCCCGACCACCTGGGCGGCGCCGGTCTGCAGATGCTCCAGGTACATCGGCGCCCGCTCCGCCGCGCGCCCGATGATCACCACCGTGCCGCCGATGGCGAGCGACTGCTCCATCTCCGGGATCGTCTTCGACGGCGCCCCGGCGGCCTCCACCGACAGGTCCGCGCCGGCGCCGCCGCTCGCCGCCAGCACCGCCTCGTGCGGGCTGCTCCCCGCCGCCGCGAGGTCCGCGGGGCTGTGCACCTCGTCGGCCCCGACCTTCTTCGCCAGCGCCTGCCGCACCGGGCTCATTTCAAACGCGATCACCCGGCTCGCCCCGGCCGCCCGGGCGAGCGCGATCGCCGCAAATCCGATCGGGCCCGTCCCGTAGATCGCCACCACCCCCCCCGGCTTGAACCCGCCGCCGCGCACGAACATCCCGTTGTAGGCGACGCTGGTCGGCTCGCACAGCGCGCCGGCCTCGCAGGCCGCCTCCGCGCTCCCGTAGGTGTCGGCGAGCGCGGTGATCGGCCAGCAGTATTTCGCGCCCACGACCAGCTGCTCGGCCATCGCCCCGTCGATCGTGAACCCGATCTCCTCCAGATTGAGACACTGGTTCGGCCATCCGTTCCGGCAGGGGACGCACTCCCCGCACCAGATCATCTCCTCCACGGTCACGAGGTCGCCCCGCTTGAGGTCCCGGACGTCTTTGCCGACCTCGACGACCTCTCCGCTGAACTCGTGGCCGATCACGACGGGAAACTTCGTGAGGCCCGGGTAGAGGATGTATCCGTCTTTGTCCGTCTCGTAGAAGTGCACGTCCGAGCCGCAGACACCGCACGCCCTGGGCCGCAGCCGGACGTCCTTCGGCCCGAGCCGGGACTCCGTGACCTCGGTGAGCTGGACCTTCGGGTGCCGCCAGACGCTCGCCCCGGTTGTGGCCTTGCCGGTTCGCCGCTCAAACTCGGAGAGGGTGTAGCCCGCCCGGGGCGCCCACTCCGCCGTCATCTGCAGTCCTTTCATCCGTGCACCTGCCTTTCGCGGGCGGAGGAGACCGCCGCCACGCCACGTCTCAGCATACCATTCGGCAGATGTGCGCGCCCGCGAGGAACCGGCGGGACCGGGGATGGGAAGAGTAGGCCTGTAAGCCGGGTTCGGTCGAGTGCGGCCATCTCTCTCGGACGCCGGTTACCCGGCACCTCTAGCAGTCTACCCGGGGATCGGCGGGCCGCCTCATCTCCCCCTATGTGACCTTGCTCCGGGTGGGGTGTACCGAGCCGGCCGGTCGCCCGGCCGCTGGTGCGCTCTTACCGCACCGTTGCACCCTTACCTCCCTGAGGAGGCGGTGTTTTTCTGTGGCACTGTCCTCGGGGTCGCCCCCACTGGGCGTTACCCAGCACCCTGCCCTACGGAGCCCGGACTTTCCTCGAGCGCATGCGCGCCCGCGGCCGCACGGCCTACTCTCCCGCAGTATGGTAGCATGCCCCCCCCTGTGATTCAATCCGACTGCCCGTCCAGCGCCAGGTTGGCGAGCGCGTCCGCCCCCCGATTGTCCTCGCGCGGGACATGGACGACGTCGACCTGCTCGAACTCGCGCATCCGGGCCCGGGCCTCACGGTGGAGCGGAGCCAGCGCCTCGCTGCGGACCTGGTACTGCCCGGAGAGCTGCCGAACCACCAGCTCGCTGTCGCTTTGAATCCGCACCGATCGGGCGCCGAGCGCGGCCGCCTCGCGGAGCCCGCGCAGCAGGGCGCGGTACTCGGCGACGTTGTTTGTGGTCTCGCCGATCACCTCGCCGATCTCGCGGATCGGCACCCCCTTCTCCAGCACCACCACCCCGATCGCCGCGGGCCCGGGGTTGCCGCGGGAGGCACCGTCGAAGCAGATCACCAGATCCCGCCGGGCGGCCATCACGCCGCGGCGGCGTAGAGGATGCGGTGGCAGCGCTCGCAGGTCACGACGCGGCCGTCTCGGGCCTGGGTGACAAAATTCGACGCGAGGATGTTGTGGCAGCCGCTGCACCGGCCGCTCTGGATCGCCACGATGCCGATGCCGCTCTGCTGCGTCGCGATTCCCTCGTACTTCTTCAACAGGCGCGGTTCGACCGCGGCCGCGCAGACCGCGCGCTGCGAGACGAGGTCGTCGATCTCGGCGTCGATCCGGCGGCACGCCGCCTCGTACTGGGCCAGGTGGGCGGCCAGCCGCTGGTCGAGGTCCCGCTGCGCCCCCTCGGCCACGCCGGCCGCCTCCTTGTGGGCCTCGACCTCGTCGAGCAGGGCCAGGATTTGATCCTCGAGGTGGTCGCGGGCGCGCCCCAGCGCGGCGAGATCGTCCTGGAGGCTCGCCAGTTCCTTGGGGTTGGACACCCGCCCTCCGTAGAGATCGCCTTCGATCTTCTTCTGCTTGACCTCGGTGCTCTCGAGCTGCAGCGTATGGTCCCGCAGGGCCGCCTGATTTTCGTGCAGCCGGCCGGAGGCGGCCGCGGAAGCCGCCCGCGCGGCTTCCGCCTCCTGGCGCAGCGCGCTCCCGTCGTCGAGCGCCGCGCGACTGGCCCGCGCGCCGGCGAGCGCGGAGTCCACCTGCTGAAGCTTCCAGAGCCCCTCCAGCGCCTGGGTCTCCGGCCGGTCCGCGGGCTCGGTCATCATCACGGCGTCACCAGGTAGATGCCGTGGCGTCCGTCGTCGCCCTCGGCGACGAAGGCGATCTGGCCGCGGCTGTTCATCGCCGGGGCATCGAACGCCGTGAACCGGGCCCCCGTTGGCGTCGGGTCGCCGGCGCGGATAACCGCGCGCACGCCGGCCCGGGTCGCCAGGTAAATCCCCCGCGGGATCGGGCTGGGGGTGCCGAGTTCGAAGACCACCGCTTCGTGCCCGTTCATCACGCCGTTCACGAACGTCGTCAGCACGTCCCCGGACGCCGCCTCGCCCTGCCGGGCCAGCGTCACGAGCTGCGCCAGGCCGGTGACGTAGAAGGCCTCCCGAACGGTGCTGCGCGCGGTCCGGCCCACGAACCCGACGGAGCCGGAGCCGGTCAGGTTGACGAAGCCGAACTCCGTAAACGGGCCGCCGACGGGGGCCTCATCGTCCGTCGTCACCACCGGCACCGGCCGGGTGCCCACCAGCACGTACACCCCGAACGCCACCCGCGGGGCCGTCGACGCCACGAACGCGATCTGGCCGTGATCGTTTTGCGCCGGGCTGCCGTCGAGGAAGAACTGAAAGTACCCGCCGCCGGGGGCGCTCTGGCCGCTCAGCACGAGCGGGGTGATGCTCCCCTCGCTGGCGCTGAAAATCCCTTCCTGCGCCCCCTGGGTCATCCGGCCGACGAAGGCGACGGTGTCCTCGGCGTTGATCGTCGGGTTGGCGAAGTCGCTGAAGGTGCCCCCGGAGGGCGCCGGCTGGCCGACGGCCACGACCGGCGCGACCGTCCCGGCCCGGGCGAGGTACAGGCCCAGGCGCGCGGTCCGGTCGCTGGTGCGGGCGAGGAACACGACCGTGTCCCGATCGTTGAGGACCACGTCGTTGAACACCTCGAACGTTCCCCCCGTCGGCGCCGGCTGCCCGGTCGACGCGAGCGTGGTGGTGCGCCCGTCCGCCCGCAGGTAGATCGAATCGTGCGCGGCCCCACCGGTCGTCAGCGCCGCGAAGACCAGGTCGCCCCGGTCGTTCAGCCAGGGGTCGGAGAACTCGGTAAACGTCCCGCCGTTGGGCGCGGCCTGCCCGGTCAGGAAGACGAGACGGGCCGCGTCCGGGCGTGGGGCGGAGGCCGGGGTGGCGGCGACCACGAGCACCGGCGGCCCCGCGGGTTGGGACCGCGCGGGGGCGGCAAACAGCACGAGGACCACCAGCAGGAATCCCAGCCTCGTCATCCTGCCTCTATCCTAGCCGAGCGGTGGTGGCGGCACAACAGGAGAACGTCCACGAGAGGGGGCTTCCCGGCGCGCGGAGCGAATCCCTCGACCATTGCCTCGAAAGGAGCGCCGCATTGTCCACGATCGTTGACAGCCATCTGCACCTGGTGACCGCAGCCATGTTCCACCGCCTTCGGGATCGACCGTGGTCGATCCGGCCCAGCGCGGTCGCGAAGCTCACCGGCGAAGGGGGGCGGTGGGCGGAGCGGATCCGCAGCCTGGAAGGGGTGTCGCTGCGGGAGCACGCCTCGCGGTGGACCGCCGCCTTCGACCGCGCCGGGGTGCGGACGGGATTTTTCATCGCGATCGGGGAGGGGAACGAAGAGCTCGCGGAATTCGTGCGGTCCGACCCGTCGAGGTTCCAGGGCTGGGGGAGCGTGGTCGATCCGCTGGCGGCGGATGCGGCCGCGACGGTCGGCCGGTTCCGCGAGTGGGGACTCCGGGGGCTCAAGCTCTACCCGCCGATCCAGCGGTTCAGCGCCAGCGATCGCGCCGTCTACCCCGTCTACGAGGCGGCGGCGGCGCAGGGGCTCGCCGTCCTCTTCCATTTCGGGATCACGGTGGCACCGATCTACGACCTGCGGTACGCCGACCCGCTCCACCTCTCGGCGGCGGCGAAGGACTTTCCGGAGATCACGTTTACGATCGCGCACTGCGGCGCGGGATTCCTCCGCGAGGCGCTGTTCCTGGCCTACCACACCGACAACATCTGGGTGGACACGTCGGGCACCAACAACTGGCGGGAGTACACGCCGGGGGCGCCGCCCCTGGAAGAAGTCTTCCGCGATCTCCTCCGGACCTACGGCCCGCGGCGGATCATGTTCGGGACGGACTCGACGATCCCCCAAGAGTACCGCGAGGCGATCCTCGCCGAGCAGCGCGCGACGTTCGATCGGCTGGTGGCGGCGGAGGAGGACCGCGCCGCGATCTTCGGGGGGAACGCCCGGCGCCTCTTCGGCCTCCGGGAGGCGTAGCGCCTCGCTACGGGCTGTGGAGCGCCGGCGCGATTCCGGGCGGGTGCCCTTCCGGGGATGAGCCTTCGGGCGCGGGCCGGCCCGCGCCCTCCAGAGCTCCCATCAGCGCGAGCGCGACCAGGCCGAGATCGCGCACGAGGATGGGCGTGACCCCGCTCGTCAGGACCAGGCCGACCCCGACCTCCACGAGGACGGCGAGCGCCAGCCACGAGGCGACCCCCGGGAACGCGTCGAGGATGAGCGCTCCTGCGAGCACGAACAGGACCCACCCGTGCCCGAGCACGAGCAGGACGGCCGGCAGTTGCGCGGACAGTCCGGCCGGCAGATACCCCACCCACTCACTGGGAGCGGTCAGCTCCCAGATGCCGAAGCTCGCGAGCACGATCCCGAGCGCGAACCGTTCCACGAGACGGGCCGGACCGCCCTCCCACGCCACCGCCAGCGCCAGTGCCAAGAGACCCACATCGCGCACCAGAACATCGGTCACCCCGCCGGTCCGGAGGAGGCCGAGGACGACCTCGGCGAGGACGCCGACGGCCAGCCAGGGCACGAGACGCGGGAGCAGGTCGATCACGAGCGCCAGGCTCAGGAAGAGGATGATCCAGTCGTGCCGGAGCGCCCACGGGACCCCCGGCAGGCGCGCGGTCAGCTCGGGAATCCCGGCCCCTACTCCCCCGCTCGGCGCCGCCAGGCCTTCCCAGACGCTGATCCCGCCGAGGATCGCCCCGAGCGTCAGCCGTCCCACCCGACGAGCGACTCGGCGGCCCCGATCACTGGGCAATGATGTGCCCTCCGCCGTCGGTCAGGACGAAGCCGTCGTCACCGTAGTTGTTGTCGCCGTCGAAGCCGTCGTCGCCCATGCGGGTCTCGATCAGGTAGAGCCTGTCGCCGCGGGGGAAGGTGTCCGACTGCGGGGGCTGGTCGGCGGTCGACACCGTGACCTTCTCGGTCCGCTCGTCGACGGGCGCGAACGACACCTGGAAACCGCTCAAAGCCTGCTCAGTGTCTGCCGACGGCGTTCCAGGATAGAGCTGGTAGGCGTACGGGCCGTAGATGCTGTCCGACAGCAGGGGACCGGGGGCGACGGCACTGGGGGCCTGGGCCGGCGGAGCTGCCCCTGTGTTTCCGGTTGTCCGCGTGGCGCCCCCCGCGGTGCGGGACCTCCGCGGGGCGGCCGTCCTCTGCCGATTTCTCGTCTGTCCCGCACGAGGGGTGGGAGCAACCGCACCGGGCGCCCGGCCCGGAGCCGATGTCGCGCCCAGGGAGCGACCCGTCCCGGTGCCGGTCATGGCCTGGGGAAGCCCGCTCCCGGTCAGATGCGGGGCGGAGTAGCCTTTGAGGCCGAGGGCGATCCCGACGAGGCCGATCATCACCATGCCGACCATCCTCCAGGACGCCCGTGTCAATCGCATTCGCACTGTCCTCCGGCATTCGGCTCTCCGCACCAGGATACCTCGACAGGATGACAGGGTGATGACGGGAAGTCGCCTTGCGGACGGTGGGCTCCGTGGCGGGCGGGCGCATCACGCCGAAGGCGCTGGTCTCGCATCCCGGGAGTGTTGCTTCTGGGTCCCCACCTTCGAAGTCCTTCGCCCGGGAGCGATGGCAAGGGCGCAGCACGGGATCACAAATGCTCCAAGAAAAGCAGACGAGGCCGGGGAGGGGTTCCCGGCCCCGCCTTAGGGGGGGAGGTGCGCGAGCTCAACGGAAAGGACGCCGCCTGCGCAGGGACGACGAGCACCGCGTCCCGAGAGAATCCCGATCGAGACCGCCTGAGGGGGGGTGAGACGAAAAAGCCCGCGAGGACGAATCCCCACCGGCCGGGGCGCCCTGTCGGCGCTCCGAACCGTCCCCCTTCGGCAACCCGGCTGACCTCGCGAAAGGTCCCGTGGCTTTGCGTCCCTGGGTCGCCCCAGGTTTGCCTTTGTCGGTGGGAGACCGGTTCCGGTGCTCCCCCGCGGTACACGATCCCTGCGACTTGCCATGAATCATACGCGTGCGGGAGGCGCGATGTCAATGCAAGTTCGTCCGAGGATTCATGGAAGATCGTGCGGGGCCCCCAGGCGCATCACCCCCCCGCCGGCGTCTCGCGCCGGCTTCCCATGTAAATGTATAAATGGGGAGGTGGGCAGTCGCGGAAGACCTCCCCAGGGAAAGAGCAGATAGGCGTGTCGGTGGAACGCGGGGGCGCGGGGCGCTCCGCGGAGCGCGCGACCTACCTCGGTGCCGTATCGAGAAGAATCGGGACATCGCCTGACGAAGCGTTGTGTATCGTAGGGTGTAACGAACGAGGTCCCAAGCATGAGGCGCCAATGCCCTTGCCGCGTGCGCCAAGAACGCGGGTGCGCGCAGCGCGGACGCACGACTCGACCCGCTCGGCTCCACGGTACCATCGACCGGTCGCCGACACCACAGCCGCGGGAAGGGAAGCCAGGGAGCACGGAAGCGAGGACTGATGAGACGGTTCGCCGATCTTCCAACCCGCGACGCGGCATGGAGCGCGATCGTGTTTGTGGTCGTCCTGACGGCGATCGTGCTGATCAATCTGCCATTCTTGTCCTCGTATGCGGTTCAGGGCGACGATTTCGCGCTGATCCTGCACAGTTCTCGGTTCTTCCCGATGTCGCCGATACAATGGGTGACGCAGGGCTACCGCGACTACAATGTGAACTTCCCTGAGATCGGGCCCTCGCAGACAAACTTCATTCGCCCCACAATCAATGCCTCCGTCTACCTCATCAGTTGGCTCAGCCCCCGGCCGACGTCTGTGGTGATGCTCGGGACGAATTATGTGGGGCACGCGTTGATGGCGGCGCTCGTCTTTCTGGTGTCGCGGAGGATCTTCAGCCTGTCGTTGCCCGGCGGGCTTCTGGCGTCGGCCCTATTCGCGGGATCGGTGTCCTCGGCGGAACTGCTGCATCTCGTGGCGTTTGGCGGGGACATGATCGCCGCGGTGTTCGCCATCCTGGCCCTCCTCGTCACCGCCTCCCGGAGCGGTGGGCGCCCGAACATGGCAGGGCTCGCGGCGATCAGCGGCTTGCTTGGCCTCTCCATGTTTGCGAAGGAAACGGCGCTGGCCGCCCCCGGAGTGGTGGGCGTGTATTTCCTCCGATCCTCGGCATTCGCCCGTGGTCCGCACGCGGAGTCAGCGGCAATCCCCCCGCCGACCGGACGGCCGTGGCCGGTCTTGGTCGCGTTGGGAGTCCCGCTGCTCGCCTACCTGATCGTCCGCGCCCACGCAGGCCTGGGCGGAAACTACGTGCTGAGCGATCTCGGAGAAACACGCGTGGGCAGCATCCCGCTCGTGGCTCTGAACTCGGTTCGGTTCTTCTTGACCGCCTTCTTCCCGATCGAAACGGACACACTGCAACGGATTCTGTCGGGTGGCCCGCCTGATGCTGCGTCCGCCATCGCCATCGGACGCGGGATCGCGGCCATGGGCGTGAACGTGCTCATCTGGATCATGGTGGGCCGGGCATGGCGTCTGCCGCACGAAGGCCGCTGGCTGGGGCCGGCGCTCGTCATGACGTGTGCCGCGGCCGCCGTCCCAATCGTCGTGAAGGCCGACAATCGGTTCATGTACTTCGAGCAGGCGCTGCTCCTCCCCGTGCTCGTCGCGCTGCTCGGTCGACTGGATACCCCTCGCCCTCAACGGCACCTGTCCGGCGGTGTGCTCAGCGTGGGATTCGTCGTCCTGCTCATCGCGATCGGACCCGGATACTTCCTGACGCGGCACCTGCTGGAGCAGCCCGCACTGGTGAGGGACAATCGAACCGCCGCGTCGCTGGAAGCGGCGATCACGGATCAACTGCGCGATCCGGGCGTGAAACGCCTGTACCTGCTGAACGCCCCCCTCACCCTGCGCCCCGGGATTCCCGCGCTGGAGTTTCTGGCGGCGCTCGACCGACGGACCGACGTCAAGCTCCGAGTGGTCGATACCCTGGACGGCGCACCAGGGAAGCCGGACTCAACCGTGCCGGGAGTCCGCCTGACCCCTCAGGGAACCCGGCTGAAGGTGACGATCCGAATCGGCCCGGGCCAGCAACTCTTCAGCGGCATCGATCCGCGCCAGCTCCGCAGGCTCGGCGACCCAGACCTCCTCACCTATGAACCGATCACCGCCGTGGCCACCACCGTCTGGGGAAGGTCGATGGTGGTGCAGACTCACCTCGTGGCATACATCCCCGATGCCGTGCGCGGGGACTACGTGCTCGTGGGACTGGATCCGAGCGAACCAGGGGTGCACGTTTCTAAACCCCCCCAGCTCACCTGGCAAGTCCCCCATGATGGGTCCTGACCAAAAAACGAGCCCTCGAACGAATCGATTTGTAGAGGCTCTAGGGATGTCCGTCCGCGGCGGCCGCCACCGCCTCCCGATATATGGCGTTGATGTGTTCCACCTTCTGTTCCCACCGGTACGCGTCGGCGCTCCATCGCCTCCCGGCTTCGGCGAGCTCCTGGCGGTGCGCCGGATCCCGCGCCAACCGGCGCATCGCCTCCGCAAGATCCCGTACCGCCTGCGCGGGAGCGCACGCAGGGATTTGGATCCCGCTCCCCTTGGTGACTTGTGCGGGCCCCCCCAGCTGGAGGCAGATGACGGGACGGCCCATCGCCATCGCCTCCAAACACACCGTCCCTCCCGAATCGCGCATTCCGGGAAAGACCAAGATATGGGACCGGGCCAGCATTGCCCATGCCTCCTCGCGGGGCAGCCGTCCCCAAAATCTGGCCCGGGACGCGATCCCCAGGGCCGCGGCCTGGCACTGAAGCCTGGACCGTTCAGGACCGTCTCCCACCACCCAAAACTCCGCGTCCAGCCCGGCCTGCGCAAACGCCCGCAGGGCCAGATGGACGCCCTTCCACCGAAACAAGTTGCCGATGCTGATGAACCGGAGCGGCGCCTCGGCGGGCGGCGGGTAGCTGGCCAGCCGGATCAGGTCGCGGTCCGACAGCCCCAGCTGGCTGAGGATCCGTACATTGTGCCCCCGCATCCGCAGGATCCGGTCCGCGGTCGCCGGGGTGGTGGCGAGCGTGACGGCACTCCGTCTGGCGGTGAGCCGCACCAAGGGGTCGTGCTCCCCTACCCACCGGGCCAGATCCCGCACGGTTTCGTGGGCCATCCCGATGGGGCCCAAATCCCGCCGAAACGCGCCGGGGATGGATTCTCCCCCTCCCACCGGTCCCCAGACGAACGGAGCCCCCAGCAGCGCCAGGACGCTCGGCGTCCAGTATTTCACAAAGGTGAGGTGGTGGACGAGATCAAACCTGATGCCGCGGTGCAGTCGGCGAACGGTGAAGTAGGCCCCGAGTTGCCAGAGGTAGTAGTACAGCTGCGCCCCTCGCTGCCCGTGCTTCCACCAACGGGCCCACCGCGGAAGATCATAGTAGACGAAGTGAACGCTTGGCATCGGGGTGCGGGCCGTCTCCCGCTCGATCGCCGGCCGGTTGTTGGCCCGCGTCAGGGCCCAGACCTCATGGTGCGCGGCCAGGGCCTGCACGGTGCCCCAGCCCACTCCCGGTTCGGAGCCTCTGTTCGGCTCGCAGGCGTAGGCGGACAGCAGAACCCTCACGGCCCCGTGCGTTCGCGGGCCGCCCCCGGGGGAGTATGAAGCTTCCTGCGCACGGCGAAACGGACACGACTCGGCATCAGCCGTTTGACCAGCCAGGCGCCTCTCATCGCCAGGGGCATCGCACCGACCCGGAGGGCCGCGGTGACCCATCCGCGCTTCAGGGTGAACTCGGTCACCGGAATGCAGGGAATCTCCCAGCGCGCCTCCCAGGACTCATAGATCCCCCACCGCATCGACCGCGACGCCGCGTATCCATACCGGCCGAGCGCCTGCCGCACCACCCGGCTGCCCAGTCCTCCCGGAGGGGCGAAATACACCACCGGCGCCCCCCCGACATCCTCCAGGAACTTCTTTGAGTCCTCCAGTTCCCTTCGTATCGCGGCGGGCGGCAGGCCCGCCTCCAGGCGCAGGTGATCGAACCCATGCGAGCCAATCCGGATCCCCATCGCACCGAGGC
This sequence comes from bacterium, assembly GCA_035307765.1. Classification (NCBI taxonomy): domain Bacteria; species bacterium. The sequence goes on from DATGHU010000026.1 coordinate 167,041, forward strand.
CGCGCACCCGGTGTGGCGGGAGGAAGCCCGGCCGGCCCACTCGGCCCGCCGGGACAAAGAAGATCGCCGGCAAACCCCGGCGGGCCAGTTCCTCCCCCGCCCACAGATGGTCCTCGGTGCCGTCATCAAACGTCAGGACGGCGGCGCGCTTCCGCAGGGACTCGCCCGACGCGAGTTGGGTGTCGGTCACGGTGCCCATCGCCGCGATCGCGTCCAACAGGTGGCAGAACGATCGGCGCGTGATGTCGTGATCCCTTTCGCACCGCTCGACCACCCGGTGGAAGGTGAGCACGCACAGCCCGCCCCGCCCCCCGTGCGCGTCGCCGTTCGTCTGCGGAAGAGGACCTTCCCGCCGCGGCATCATGCCTCTCGCCGCATCCCCGAGGCACCCCGCGGGCGCCGGCTTGCGCGGACGGATGTCCCGTCCGTGTGGCTCGTTGTCAATTCAATCATCGCCCGCCACCCGGTCCGCGGCCGCCACATTCTTTCGGATGATGCCGAACAGCCCCCGGCCGTGGAAGCGCGGCGGATCGGGTCGAAGGGGCTCGGCGTAGCAGACCAGGGACTGATGACCCGAAAACGCCCGCGTGAACGAAGCGAAGCCCCGGTTGAGATCAATGTCGTCGACGATGAGGACCCCGCCCGGGCGCAACGCCGCCCACGCCCGATCGAGCTCGAAGCGGACGGTGCGTTCCGTATGCCGACTGTCGTGGATGAAGAGGTCGATCTGCCCGAGCCGGGCCAGCAGCCCCGGGAGGCGCTGCGCGCTCGACCCCTTCAGGTACGACCAGCGGTGGCGAAGGCGGTCCAACACCGCCGCCCCGACTTGCCGGTGCAACTCCGGTTTCAGGGCCGGGGGTAGGTCAATGCTCCAAAGGTGACCGCTGCCGTTCCGTTCCAATGCTTCGAGAATCACCCGAGTGGTAAACCCACGCGCGACTCCGGTTTCGACGATGCAAGCGGGCCGCAGATGCCGAACCACATACCACACCGCACGGACCATTCCCGGCTCCCCGTCCCCCCACCCGCCAAAAGCTCCCCGGCCGATCTGCACCCCCTGCGCCTCAAATGGCGCCACCACCTGCGGCCACAGCGCCCAAAACTCGGGGTCCGCCTCGCCCGGCCCTGGAAGGCCGAGGAGTTGGTGCAGGCGGCGTTCCCAATCGCGTTCCACCTCGTACCCGCACCGCGGCCTGCGGCGCTCCCGCCATTCGGCGACGTGATCCTGTATCTTCCCCCAGGATTCGCTCGGATCGGTGGCCACGAGACGGGCGAGCCGCGACACCGTCCTCATCGCCCGGAGAGTGCCCCGCATCGACTTCCTCCTCCCCGCGTTCGGCGCGTCGCTCCCCCCTCCATCGCCGCCGCCGTCGCGAACCTCCGTCCCGGCAACGCCCGCCCGACCGGCAGGGCCCCCCGGACGTGAAAGCCATCCAATCCGGCGTGCTCGGACGGCCGTGCGCGGCCCCGCCGCCACCCGATCCCGCGCGCCCCGCACGTAGGACGGCAGGCGGTTGGAGATGGGCGGGCCGGGACGCATCCGCAGGGCCCGCTCGACCCCTCGCAGGAACAGCCGAAGGCCCATCACCAGGAACGGGAGCACATCATCGCGATTGAACCACGCCAATTCCCGCCAGCCCTCGAGCGACCGCCACCACTCGCGGAGCCCGAGCACGCCCCGTCGGAAATAGCCGAGGCTGGCCAGGAGGTCGTAGGGTTCGACGATGAACGTACGGCCCTCGATCGGGCCGGGCCGGGGGACGCGCCGTCCCGTCAGATCGAGATACAGCGCCCTCGCCACATCGAGCCCGGCCGGACTCTCGAACAGCCGAAACTGCGCCCCGATCCGCGGGTTGAAGTCGAGGAGCTTGTACCGGCCATCCCGCTTATCGAGGCGGTAGTCGAGATCCATCACGCCCGAATAGGACACCGCCTGCAACAGCGCCTCTACCTGCTGCCGCAGCGGTTCGTTTCCCACCGCCTGCCCTAGCGTCGTCGGGCCGGCAAAGGGAGGATACGACCGAAGCTTCCTGCCGGTGAAGCCCACACAGCAATCGGATTGGGTGTTGCGGTACCCGTGGTAGAACCAGTCCTCGCCGCAGGCCGGGGGAATATACTCCTGAAAAATCAGGCTCGACCCGCCCCGGCCTTCCGCGTCCCGGTAGACCGCGACCGCCTGCTCGGGAGTCCGGGCGATCCATGTGGTGCGTTCGCTCCGCGGGTGCCGCTCGGCGGCTTTCACCATGACCGGAAACATCGCGGACTCGACGAACCGGTGCACGTCCGAGAGAGAGTTCGGGATCACCGTTTCCGGGCAGGCCACCCCGATCCGCTTGCACAACAGGTACAGCTCCTTCTTGCTGGCCAACGTCCGCGGGAGATGCGCCGGCTGCTCGGGGAACAGGTACCACCGCCGCAACGTCGCCGCCTCCTCCGCCATGAAAATTGCCGCCGCATCATCCGTAGGAATGAGCACGGTGGGACGATCCAATCGTTCGGCGATCACCGCCATGCCATCGAGGAGCCGGTGCCGATCCAGATCGCGAGTATCCCAGACGAATGCGCCCGTCAGATATCCGGAGACCGCGGCCGGGGTGAACCGATCCTCGACGATGCCATAGACCGGCACGCCCAACCGGCCGAGGGTCCGGATGACGCCGAGCCCCCCATGGTCGTGAAGGACGTACCGACCCACCTTCAGCACCAGCGCCGGCACGGTCGCCTCGGGCGCAGGGAGGAGCGCGTGCGGCAGCTCCCGGGCCCGACTATGGTGATCGGTCATACGAAAACTCCCGGCATCGTAATGCGCGCCTCCCGCCCGCGGGAAGGGACGAGCGGGTTCGACGCCCGCCGGCGACATGGTGCGACACGCGCCGCGCCGTATAGTCGGCCCCATGGAGGAACCGCATCGCCGGCCCAAAGTGATTGGCGCTCGCCAACCCGGTGAAGTAGAGCCCGGGCACCGAGGACTCAAAGTTGGGAGAGAGGATCGGCGTCCGCTGCACGGAACGCAGCTGCGACCGGAGCCGCTCCCCGAGAAACGGCAGGGAATCGAGGGCGAACCGGTAGCCGGTCGCCGCGATGACGTGGTCGGTGGTCAACCGGCGGATCCCGCCGTCCGACCTGGTGAGATGCAGGAGGACTCCCTCGCCGCTCGGCTCCGCTCCCCCCACCGAGCACCCGACCACGATCGGCACCCGACCCTCGACGCGGTTCCTGAGCCACCACGCCCCCGCGGGCCCAAGCGCCTTGTGTGCCCTGGCGATCCGAATCGGTTCCGGCAGATGGTAAAACGCCATCGGCGCGTTCGAGTAGAACCACAGCCCGAGCCCGGGCCCCAGGTTCGACATCGGATGGCGCGCCCGTGCGTACAGCGATCGACGACGCGCGGCCGGGGGGGGGTTCCAGAGGACCGCCGGCCGGCGCACCAGCAACCGCACTTCGGCTCCCGCCTCGTGCAGCAGCGCGGCGGTCTCCAGCGCCGATTGCCCCGCGCCGACCACGGTGACGTCCCCCCCTTTGAACCGGCTCAGATCGTCGTGCTCCCCGCTGTGCGATCGCAGCGCTGGAGGCAACTGGGCCAGCACCGCAGGGATGTGAGCCGTATGAGACAACCCGGTCGCCACCACGACCTTGCCGGCCCTGAACGTTTCCCCGCTGCCCAGCCGCACCTGGAACGACTCAGACGACCTCTCAAGCGCCGTGACCATTGCATCCTCGACCATCGGGACAGCCCGCTGCTGGAAGGAGAGGCCGTACTGCGTGAACGTCTCGAGCGAGACCGGCGCGCCATAATCGGCATACGGCAGCCCCTGCGCAGCGCAGTATTGCCGGAGCGTGGGGCCGGCGCCCGGCGCGAAGAGGTTTGACGCACACCCTTCGGATTTGAGGAACATCCCCTTCGGCATTTGTTCGCGCCAGCGGTGCATCGGCGTGCCGAAGATCCGGAACGCCACGCCGCCGGACCGGAGGTACGCCGCAACCGACAACCCGTATGGCCCCGCACCGATGATCGCAACTGCCGGATCCATCGAATCACCCATGTCCATCTCCTCGCATCGGCCCGACTAGCTCAAGCCCATCGCTTTACGCGCATTGCCGCTCGCCGGAACGTGGAGGACCAATGTCCGATCCGCATTCCCCGCTGTCCGCATCGGATGAGCGGAGGGGCGCTGACGCTCAACCGTGGGCACCTTGATCTCCGGTCTACATGCCGCTGAGGCAGCCGCGCCTCGAAAAAGCGGGCGCGATCGGGTAAATACCCGAGCACGCCCAAAGGCCCCGGCACGATGCCGGGTCCACAGCCGATCCCGAGATGGATGGCCCGGGCCGGCCGAGGAATCCGCGCGGCCCCGATGAACGTCGACCCCTACCAGTTGTTCCAAGGCGCCCGAACCCTCTCTGGATCACCCTCGCTGCGGGCGTCACCCTGCCGGCCTCACGCCGGCGACATTTTCAGACCAGTGGACGCGCCTCCTTTGGTCCCGAAAGTACCACCACGTCGCGATGGCCCTGACCGTGGACGACAATGCCAGCCCTCCCCCCGCTCCGACAACCCCCCAGCGGACGATGCCCCAGAGCCCGAAGGTCAGGGCCGCAACCGTCGCCAGGACGTTGGCTCTGAATACCAAGTCGGGCCGCTCAAGCGCCCGCAATCCACCGCCGAAGATGTCCGTGACCGGCGAAATCAGCAGGTACAGGCCCAGGAACCACAGCACCTCGGCGTATCCCTCGTATCGCCCTCCGTACATCCATGCCAGCAGCGGGCGATGAAACAGGACCAGCGGAATCCAGTACACCGCCGACCCGACAACCAGCACGGCCGTCGCCAGCGATATCAATCGACCAAACCGAGCGGTCCCCCGAACGCGCGCCAGCACCGGCAACATTAACACCCCGAGGGCGATGTCCGTGTTCCGAAGAGGCGTGGTCAGATTCATCATCGCCTTGAACACCGCCGTCGCATCCAGACCGTGCCATAGGGGGAGGAGCAGAAAGTATGACTCGCCCGGGATCCACATCAAGACCATGGTGGCGGCGGCCCACCGCCCATACCGCCAGTGGTCTTTCAATGTGCCGCGAAACACCCCCCGGGGCGGGCGCGAGGGCCAGGGGAGGTGCAGGCGAATCGAAAGCCAGAGACAGGTGAGAAGGCTCACGGCCACCAACAGCGCGAGGGCCGACAAAATGGATAGCCACCGCTGTCGGTAGAGGGCGAAGAGGCCCACCATCATCAGCGTCAGATGGAGCAGGCCCGCGAGCGCGGCGAGGCGGGGCTCCGAGCGAAGGTAACACGCCCGCCGCATCAACCAGGTCAGAAGGATCACCGGACCCGCAAACGCAAACCCCACCAATGCCGCGGACAGGGCACCGGGCCAAAACAGAGCGAGGAACGTGCCGGAGAGCAGCAGGGCTAGGCTCGCCGGCGCAACCAAAGCCCAGTGGCCCAGCAGGAGCGTGTTCAGATATTCCGCGTACCGCCCCGCATACTTGGCCGGGCCGAACACCAGCATGGGTTCGATCAGCAGGGCAAAATGCACGGCGCCGATGAACAGGAAGAACGAAAATGCTACGGTGAACGCACCATAATCCCGAGGGGTCAGCCACCGGGCAAGCATGACGTTGAGCAGAAAGTTGGACGACGCAAAAAGCCCCTGGTCCATGATGGCCCAGGACCCCTTGGCCGCCCAGCCCACCAAAACGGGCAACAGCGCCGAGCCCTGCCGAGGCTCGCCCACGGGGACCGTATCCGTTGTGAGCCGACGGGCCGATCGCCCTTGGCCCCCGGGAAGCGGTAACCCCTCCACCCACGATCGAAACACGCTCATCCCGCCACCCGCATCGACCCCGACGGCGGCGTGCCGCAACGCCCGGCTTCCCTCGCCGCCCGACCCCCGGGGCCTCCGCCCCCACGTGAGGGCGCTCGGCTGGAGGTCCACATCGGGGCCTTCGCGGGCGTGGGGCACATTTCCAAGTCAGACCGCATCGACAAACTTTCGGAACACCGCAAATTCCCGCAGCAACGCGACGTCCGCCTGCGCCTCGACCGCTTCCGTGGCAAGTTGATCCAGCCGGTACAGAAAGAAGAGGAGCTCCGGGGGGATTCCGGCCCCCCCGAGTCCCGCCAGATGCATCTCAACCCGTCCGCGAAGCGATTTGTCCGTTAAGAACGCGCCGTAGATTTCCGCGGGATCCCACCGCGCCAGGCACCGCAACTCCTGGAAATGAAAGTGAAACACGTCTTCGGCGGGAAGCCCGGCCTCTCTCGAGTACTCCCAATCAAAGACGAAGAGCTTCCGCCCGTCGTATCGTGTGTTCCAGGGGACAAAATCGCCATGGCTGAGGTGGAAGGGAAGCGGGTCAGACGCCAGCCGTTCCTCCGCCCTTCGCACTCCCCGCTCCAGCGTCTCACGATAGTACTGATTCGAAACCTCGTGAATCCGCAGGAGCACGTCCTCCCAGAAACCGCTCTCCTTGAGTGTCATCCATCGCGTGTGCAAGGCAGCCAGGTCCTTGGGGACGTCCAGATACCGAGGGCTCCGGCTTCCGGCGGGCGCCCGCATCTCCCCCGTCGGGGCGGACTGAATGACCAAAAACCGACCGTTCCACCAGCCCGCGTGGAGCACGGCTGGCGCGGAGAACGAATGACATGGGTGGGTGGTCAGGAACTGCAGCGTTTCCGCTTCGCACTGCACGAGGAGGTTCGACACATGGCTTGAGCCGACTTTGACATACGCCAGCGATTGCCCGTCGCCGCCCAGCACGAGCAGGACAGGCTTGCGGTGAGGGCCAGGCGTGCCGACGGAGATTCCCACACTCAAGTCCCGGCGACCGAGAATCTGTGCGAGATACTCGAGGATGAACCCATTGCCACCCTCGGACGCCGTCGATCCTCGGCGGGCGATCAAGTGGACCGGCGGGATCATTCGCCTTCCCACGCCCGATCTCAGGCCCGCGGCAAACAGCCCTTTGGCGAAACCCGCCTTCAGGCTCTGGGCATTGTAGAGGTCCAACGCCCGCAGTCCAGCTCGACCGGCGTCCAGCGGAATCAAGTACCCGCGCCCATCGCCCAACAACAACCTCCCGAACGTCTTCACGGTCGACCAGCGCGAGGCACGACGATCGCGTGGCCGGCGACGCAGATCGAAGTATGCCTCTTCGGGGGAAGAGCAGAGGACCGACGTCAACCAGTGGAGGGTGTGTTCGACGTTGCCACCGCCGAACCGGCGGCGATGGCGATTCACGTACCGTTCGTGCAGGCAGTCGACGATGACGTCGCTGGCGCTTCGCGCGATGTCGCCGGGGGGGAGCGACCCGTCCAACAGGACGGCGTTGGGGTAGTCGGTGGCGAGCCGCCGGTAGGCTTCACGTTGGCGCCCCAATTCCTCTCGCGACACCTCTTGCTTGCGGGCGATCAGTTGCGCCTCGGGCACGTCAAGCACAAAGTAGAGATCCGGCCGGTGGACGAACGACCGGGCATACCGGGCCACCCGCATCGGCCCCCCATAGCGGTAGCGGCGGGGATCGACCAGCAGGTCGTCATAGTAACGGTCAAAGAGGACCAAGGTTGATCGAACGAGGCGCGGCCGTACGATGAAGACGTACCCGATCAGGTCGAGCAGCGCGTAGTAGGAGACTTTGAGCAGCGAAAGCCACGCGGGATGCGGGGCGTTCCGGTGAGGGTCGGTCACCGGATTGGCCGATCGATGCCCCGGGCGCACGCGGAAGTGATAGACGGAGACCCGTCGAAACGCCTCCGCCAAATTCTGTTCAAGGTGCGCGATCAGCGTGCTCTTCCCGGCGCCGTCCGGACCCAACACCGCAACGCACAACCCGGTGGGGCGGCACCATCGCCGCCACCGGCGACGGATTTCAGCACCCCAGTAGCGAATCGCATTGAACGGGTCCCGCTTCAAAGTCTCGGCGCGGAGCGCGCGCTTCAGATGAGCGAGCCGTGCCTCCAAGGCTCCCCAGTCCGCCCGAGCCAGCCAGTCGATGACTTGATTCCCGCAGCGTGCCCCAAGCAATCGGCGGACGATGCGGTGGGCTTCGCCTCCCAGCCCTTCGGACAATCTCTGCACTCGCGCCCGCTGATGCTCCGGCAGCGTGCCCTTGGAGATCTTTTTTACCAGCAGATACGCGAACTCGACCTCGGGGGCGGTCACCCACGTGTCGTTGACCTTCCGGCGATGCCGCAAGAGATCCTCGGCGGTGAAGAAAATGCGACCGTCCACTCGATAGTCGGTGGCGACGTCCAAGGCACCGAAACGCAGCGTGCCCGCCTGGTGAGTCGCGAGGACAAAATAATGGCAGGAGGCCTCGTGTCGAAGCAGTTGTACGACTCTCACATTTGGGGTGTTCGCCAGCGTGCCCTCAAGCTTTCCAAGGTCCGCGGGGGCGACGGCGATATCGAGGTCGGAAGGACGAGACTGAGGCGGTGACGCCCAACCGTGGAGGACGCAGTAGAGGAGACGGTCGTCGAGGAGTCCGGCGAAGGCCCTCAGCGTCGTTGTCGCACTCCTCTCGGCCTCGGCTTCCCTGATGCTACTCTTCACGGTGCGAAGAACCCTCCTTCACGCGAGCGCCTTCGCGGCGCTTTCCACGAGAGGCAAACTCTCCTCCAAGCGCCGCTGGCCGGGACGCCCCCTCCGGCCGAGGGGAACTCGCGATCCGCATAGGATGCGCCCCCCAGGAAACCCGTGCCCCCTGGCCCGCCGGATCGCCGGAGAGGAAACCGCCATCCCCCCGCGTCCCTTTTCCATGGACGGACGACCAACATGGGGCGATCGGCTGCCGCCAACACGCTCCTTGCCCGCGCCTCAGCGGCACGATGGACGATTCGGTGGTCTGCCACATCATCACAGAGACCGAGGATCCGTCGTGGTCTCGAATTCGACCGCCGCATCCCCTCGGGGGGCCTCAAGATCCGGCGCCCCGCCGGCGGCCGACCGCGGGACCGTCTCCTCGAGGCGGAACTCTCTGATCCCAAGGGTCTGCAGGAGGCACAGCCACAAGAACGACGGAATCGTCGTGGCATAGCGGCGCCATAACCGTCGTGGCTCTGTGGCCAGGCGAAAGAGCCACTCCGATCCGCTCCGCTGCATCCAACGGGGGGCTTGCGCCTTCACGCCGGCGTGAAAGTCGAAGGCCGCTCCCACCCCGATCAACACGGGCGCGTCCACCCTCCCCACATGCGTCGCCATCCACCGCTCTTGTTTCGGAGTGCTCAACCCGACCCAGACGATGTCCGGTCCGGCCCGGTTGATCAGTTCCACGATGCCTTCGTCTTCCGCATCCGTCAGCGGGCGAAAGGGCGGCGCGTACGTCCCCGCCACCCGCAGCCCCGGGAAGCGCCGCTGGAGATTCGCCGCCAACCGATCGGGCACGTGCCTCGCTCCCCCATAGAAGAAGTGACGATAGCCCATTTCCGCTGAACGTTCACACAGCGCGAGCATGAGGTCCGGGCCGTAGACGCGTTCCACGTGCCGCCGGCCTCGGAGGCGGCTGAGCCACACCAGCGGCATCCCGTCCGGGGTGACCAGTCCCGCAGCGTTGTGGATCCGCCGAAGATCCCGGTCGCGCTGGCTTTCGATCACCCCGTGGATGTTGGTGACGCAGACATAATGCGCTTCACGCCTCGCAATCCACCGCTCAACCGCGGCGAGGGCGTGATCCATGGTGATGGCGTTGACGCCGACGCCCAGGACGTTCACACGCTCAGCGACGAGATCCCGCTGCACCGTGCTTCCCCTTCCCATCAACCGGACACGCCGGCGGCGTGCACCGCATCCCGCGTACGGCTTGAGATGTGGGGCGGGGGAACCGCGCGTGTCGCCGCCCCTCTCCCCCTACGAGCCTCATGAGGACCCCACCACGTCCGCGCGTTGCATCGATCCCGAACACGCAACTGACGATTGCTTCCTCGCCAACGCGTAGATCTCCATCAGCGCCTGGTAGTTGCGTTCCGCCGTGTATTTTTGCTCGAACTCGGCCCTCGCGTTCCGGCTCAGCCGGGCGCGATCCTGGGGATGCGTCCAGAGCCACTGCAGTTTGGCCGCGAGATCCGAGGGATCGTTTGGGCGGACGTGCAGCCCGGTGCGTCCATGGTCGATCAACCGCGACATGCTGCCCACGTTGCTCGCAATGATCGGCAACCCCGCGGCGTACGCTTCCGCGATGACCATGGGGAAGTTCTCGTAGTAGAGGGAGGGAAAGAGGAGAACCCATGCCTCCTTCATCAATGCCAGCACGCGCTCATGAGAACACGCTCCCAGCCACTCCACGCTGCCACCCGCGCCGCCGGCGCTCCCGGCAGCGCCGGCGAGCGGGCCCTCCCCCACGATCTTGAAGGGGATCTGGTCTTTCAAGTGCGCCACGGCTGCCAGGAGCGTCGTCAATCCTTTTCCGGCCACGAGCCGGCCCACGAACAGCGCGTAGCGGCCTCCCCCCGTTCCGGGCCCCGGGTCGACGCGGACGAAATTGGGCTTGATCACGATCTTCCGGGCGGGAAGGCCCCCCTGAATGAACTTGTTCCGGGCAAACTCGGTCAACGCGATGTACAGGTCGACTTTGTCGCTCCAGGTGCGGCGGAGCCGGTTCAGCGTCAACATGGCCGCCACCGCCGCACTCGCGCCGCGGCTCCGGCGATAGCACGCGTGCAGCACCCCCGGCCACGGGACCATCTTCGTCAGGCAGTCCTCGCAGGGGTGGCCGTGGCGAAAGAACTCCGCGTTCAAGCAGAGCAGCCGGTAATTGTGCAGGGTCTGCACGACCGGGATCCGAGCGGCTCGACCGGCATCGTAGACGGAAGGGGTGAGCAGGGGAAAGAAATTATGGATATGGACGATGTCCGGCCGAAACCGGAGAATCTCCGCGGCAACCTCCCGTCGCGACGCGCTGGAATAGGGCGCGCGCCACGCCGCCGCGGTCCTGGCCCACGCGGTGCGCAGCGTGTCGTTCGAGACCGCGTGCACCTTGACGTCCTCGCCGTGGGAGGCGAGCAGGTCGCGCTCGCCGGCCACCGCGACGTCTTCGCCGCCCGCGTGTTGATAGTGATTGTGGAGGATCAAGACTCGCATAGGGTCGCCGCGCGCTGAAAATGCGCTACATCCCGCAGAGGGGGGCTGTCGGCTCCGGGTCGCGACCCGGGCGGCGGCGTCCCGGTCCCCATCGGATCAGCACGCTCTCCGCAGGCTCCCCGCCGCCAGCGCGAGGCTCCCCCGATCCGAGCCCGGGAGCTTCGGGTCGGCAAGGATCGAGTCCGCGTCCTGTCGGGTAAGGCGCTGCCATGCGGTGAGGTCCAGCTCCCGCCACCCGGCGAAGCGGAAGATGGCGGAGCGCTTCGCATTCCACCAGGTGTTCCCGGAGGATTTCAACGTCGAGAGAAACCACGGCCAGTCCGGGACCGTCAGGGCCCAGCCCGGCTCCTGGGCGTCGGCAGTCCGGCCGACGACAACGTTCCCGCAGAGGGCCCAGTGCTGGTCGCGAAGATCTCGGGCTTGTTTTGTCTCCCAATCGTCCACCCCGCGACGCACCTGACTGCCCCCCAACTCGATCTGCGAGACTCCATTGTGGTAGAAGACGTTATCCTGGAGGGTGACTCGCTCCGTCCCGTTCCCGGACACACCGGCGTGCGCGTTGTTGCAGAACGTTGATCGGACGACGGCGATCGGCCCTTCGCTCGCCTCGAGGAACAACCCCGACAGTTCGTTGTCACAGAGGACGCTATCCTCGACCACGACATCCCGGTTGTCCCAGTCGAACCACAACCCGTAGGATCGATTGGCAAAAGACTTGTGCCGACGCCAGATGCCACCGTGCACGCGCATATTCTTGATGCCGCCCATCGCCCAGTCGACGAACCCGCCCCACGCCCCCCGCCAGTTGTTAAAGGACGTCTCGTTATCTTCGAAGAGGATGTTCTTATTCTCCCAATCGGACATCCCCCGCCCGCCGTTGTAGTTCGCGACGCCTCGCCGGACGACCGCGTTCGTCGAATCTTGGATATCGAGCCCGCCCCAGTTGTTCCAGAGGTACTGGGTATCCTCGATGAGGGCACTCCCCCCGCCGGAAACGTCAACCGCGTTATCATCGAGGAACGTCGCCGCGTGCTGAAACGTCAACCCCCGAATGGTGATGTTTGTGTGGGAGGCCTTGAAAATATTGGGCCGGATGGCCACCTCCACCATCGATTTCGCCATATCGGTCCCCGCCGCGGGCCATATGTAGACCCATCCCGCCCGCTCATCGACGTAGAACGTGGCCTCGGTCACCGCGCCCGGCGAAAGGACTTGGGTCAGCAGTCGCCCGTTGACGAAGATCATCTCGCGTCGGCGGGCAATTTCTGCGATCGCCGGCCAGTTCGCGGGGACGGCCACCACGCCCCACCGATACGGCCAAGCGTGTCGATACACTCCCCCCCGCCAGGGCTGCCAGCCGGTCCAAACGTCCGAGCCCGAAAGGATCACCGTGCCGTTCTCCGCCGCCTGGAAGGTGACCGGCGCCGCAGTCTCCGCGCGGAACGCCACGGCTTCGCGGTAGATCCCCGGATGGATCACCACGGTCGTCGCCACGCCGTTGGCGTTGTAGGCCGCGGCGAGCGCGGCCGCCCTGCCGACCGTCCTCAGAGGCAAGCGCTCGGTGCCGGGATTGGTGTCCGAAGCCCCGGTCTGCCGATTGGCGACGTGGAGCGTCACCCCGACCGGATTCACGGAAGACTGCCGTGCCGCGAGCTGCGGAGCGGACGCCACCAGGGCCGCGAGCACGAGGAGCGCGCTGGCACAGAGCGGCGGGACGCCAAGCGCCCGCTGAGAGGAGGCCGCGTTGCACGCCAAGGAGCTCGGGCGCAGTCGCCTCACTCGGCCCAACTTCCCCGGCCCCCGGCCGTTCGAGCCGGTTCTGGACCAAGCAGGATCGTCACCGACCGCATCCCCCGATCACCCGCGCAGTTGCTGCGCGTAGCCGACGATGGCCAGAAAGAACAGCGCCGGGTGCCAGATGAGTTCGGTGCTGAACGTTGAGGTCACCAGCAGCACGATCAGGACCCCGACGGCCTCGAGCCAGAGCCCACCCGTTTCTGCCTCGTGGAGCGCGAGGGCTCGGAAGCGCCACAAAGCCGTACACACGCTCACCAACGCAGCCAGAAGAAGCGCGAGCCCCAGCGCGCCGGTACTGAGGAGGACCTCCAGCCACGTGTTGTGGAGCGTGGAGGTCTCCGATTCGCCGATGTTCGCCAGCACGGTAAACCGGGGCCCGGCGAACCCGCCGAACCCCACCAACGGATGCTCCTGGAAGCGGTCCCAGGCGTAATTCCACCACGTCGTCCGCCCCGAGAGCGATTGGAACAATTCGGCGTCCTGCCCCCGGAGGACGAATTGCTGTGCCGCGTCGCGTAGCCCCGGGGTCAAGAGCACGATCAGCGCGGCCGCCGCGATGGCCATGGAGACGCGCCACCGGCGCATGGCGATGAGGATGACGACCAATGCGAGCAGGAACCCGGCAAGCGGTCCCCGGCTCTGTGCAAAGATCAGGCTGGCGAGACTCAGCAGGAAGGCCACCGCGTAGAATCCCCGGTGCGCCGTCGGGCGCGCGAGGCGTATCATGGCGACGATCCCCAAAACCGCCCCCATCCGCCCGACGGTGTTGGGGGGGATCAGCGGCACCACCCCGGAGATCGATATTCCCAGCAGGCCGCGCGTGGGTTCCAATGCCACACTCGGCCACACGAACACGCCTGCCCACACCACGAGCAGGAGGCCCCCGTACAGGGCCCACGTCCAGTCGAAGATCGTCTTGTACCCGCGCAGGCTCCGTAGGGTGGCCACAATCGCCGCCAGCAGTGCGAGATCGGTCAAGAACTCCAGGGACTTGTACGCGGTCCACGCCGGGTAGACCGACCACGCGACGGACGCCAGGTTGACGAGCCCATAGACCATCAGCCACCCTACGGCTCCCTTGGACAGGACGGCGAGCGGATTGGTCGCCTTCATGGACAGGCGGAGCAGGAGCGTCACGGCGACGATCCCCACCAGCGCCACCCTGTAGACCGCCCAAGGATCGAGGGGATTCTCGACCGACGCCTCCGCGCTGCGAATGCGGAACGTGAAGTCACTCAAAAAGAGGGCGGTCCAAAGCACGTGCCACCACCGCAGCCGAGGAAGGAGCGCGCTCAGCATCGGCACCCCGGCCCAGACTAGCCAGAGCACGCTCGCGCCCCCGATCACGGCCAACGTCGGCATCAGGAACTGGGGAGCCAGCCAGGCGAGCGCCAGGACAATCCCACCACAGGCGACGAACAGACCTACCCCGCTCAACGCAACGGGTGCGGCCGGCCGCCTCGGCCCCCGGACACCCAATGTCGAGATCACGCCTCTACCTCCCGGCGCTGGCGATGTGGCACGCGGGGCTGCACCGGAGTGTTCCGCCGGCCGCGCAGGACCCGGATGCGATCTCTGACTCGCACCCAGCGCCTGCATCTCACCACCCCGGACCTGGTGCGATCCCGCGGTCGACTCCTACCCCCGGCTTGGTTCACAGACGTAGGCCGACGGCAGGACCCTCGGGCGCTTGCCCCCTACCCTCTCTCTCCCCGTCCAGACGGCTCGCCTCCAAATTGGACCCGTGCGGCACGTCACGGCCGATCGCACCGCCTGCGCCAAGTTCGTGGACGACATCCGCCCACCACGCCGGCGGGCCTTTGGCCGACCAGCGCACCCCCCGCGGCGCCCACTCCTGCCAGGCGCCCAGGAGATCCCATGCCCCGGACACCTGATCTCGAAGGGTGCAGACGCTGTCCCCGCTGCAGGTGAACCGGGGGATCCTGAAGGGCGAGTCCGACGCCCGAATCCCCCGCCACGTCACCGCGGCCGCATATTCATACCCGGCGCCCGACACCACATCGACCGTTTCCCTTGTGAAATCGCAGTGGGGTTTGCCGAAGGGATACGCCATAAGACGGACGGGCACGCCCAGCCGGTGTTCCATGATGTCCTTGGGTCGCCGCACCTCCAGTTCCGCCGTGCGTCGATCCAGACGCGCCAGGTTGGGATGGCTGTAGGTGTGCGCTCCCACCTCCATCCCCGCCCGCTGCATTTCCCGCACCGCCGGCCACTCAAGCGGGCGGAGTTCGCTCGCGTGCGCACCCCACAACGTGCGGAGTCTTTCCAGGACGACCGGATTCCTCTCCAGCAGCCCAACCGTGAGGAAGAACGTCGCGGGGACCCCGTGCTCCCGGAGCAGGGGGAACGCGTATTCGTAGTTGTCGGCGAAGCCATCGTCAAAGGTAATGGCGACGACCGGCTGCCCCGCAGGGGATAGCGACGCGGCCCGAACGGCGGCTTGAAGATGCACAATCGTACAGTGCTGTTTCAGCCAACTCAGGTGCTGCGAAAACAGAGCCGGCGTCGCTGAGCGAAACGATCCGGTGGGGTGGATGGAATGGTAGCAGAGGACCACCACCCTGGAGGATACTCGGGGGACCACTACCCGCCGGCCCAGCTCGACGAACAGCCGCCTAAGCCACTTTCGCATCGGTTGTCCTCTCACGACGGCTGCACGCGCAGGGCGGAGCGGTCATGTACGCTCCCATCTGCCCTAACCCTCTTTGTACTGCCCAGATAGGGGGCCGTCGATATATCCCTGGGAAATAGCCGCGATTCGAAAGATAGACTTTTCATCCGGGACCGAGGCAGCCGAGGGAGTCCTTTTGGTCCTCCGGTTGGCGTCGGTTTACGAGGCCCCGTGCAGGTGTGCGCATTTCCGGTGGACATAACGAGGGGCTATTCCGTGGTAGCACGATCGCGCGGCCCCCTGCTCTGGTCGGCGTCCGTTCATCGGGTGGGGGAGGTCTCGCTCCCCTCCGCGACCGCCGGAGAGTCGACGAAACGCAGATCGCTGAGGTAGTGCGCCAGAGGGGTCACGTCCGCAATGTCCTCATGGTCCGCTTCGGTTTGGACGCCGATCGCCTCCTCGGGTGAAGCGTCCAAGCCGTCTGAGAGCGCCTCGAGGCGCGAGACAGAGGTGGAGAGCCGTTCGACGAACGCGGCGGTTTGTCGCACGGTCTCCCGCTCGAGGAGGGCGACCCGATGCTCGGTCCACGCCAAGATCTGGGCGGTCTCATCCCCCGACCGCCTCAGCTCTAGGCTCGCCACCCGCTCCGCAGCGCGCAGCACTTGTTGGGCAAGCACGCGGGCGCTGCCGATGATGTCGGCCGCGGCGGCCCGCGCCGCGCCTACGACCTCGCAAGCGGCCCGTTCCGCCGCCGCGGTGATCTCTTCCGCTCTGGTGTGGGCATTCTCGAACACCCGCTGGGTGGTCACTAAATCGTCGGGGGAGGGCCACTCCAGTTGCTGATAGGCTCGCAGCTTCGTCTGGACGGCCGCCAGCTCTCGCTGTAGCGTCTCGGTATCGCGGGTCGCCACACTCAGGGCACGCTCGAAGTCTCCGCGTTTGACCATCTCCAGGGTCAGCCGCTCGCGAAGCCTGCCCAGCGCCGTGGCCGCGTCAAGGACCGATTGCCGGACTTCCTTTCGATCGGCGCCAAAGAACCGCACCCCGAATCGTTGCGACGCGATCTGGTCAGGGCGCACGTCCACGTCCGTCACCTCCGGCAACAAGCCTGCGCCGGCTACGGATCCCGCCGCCACCTCCCGCCGGGATCCGGTGGAGATGGCTCAATCCCGCAGCGATCAGAGGGACCCGAGGCTCCACTTTTCGGCAGGAGGATCTCGGACAGTTCGAGCTAGAAAGCCCCCCGCCCCTTCAGCACGGCTCCCATGGATTTCCAGAGAATCTTCAAGTCGCCAAAGATCGAATAATAGCGGAGGTGACGCAAATCCTGCTCGGTGTTCAGGTGCATCGGCACCTCGCTCCGGCCATTCACCACGTACCACGAGGTCATCCCCTGAGGAACCGCCAGCCGCTGATACTGCCACGGGTCGTACTGGGCGACGACCCACGGCATCTCGGGCCGAGGTCCGACCAAGCTCATCTCCCCACGCAGGACGTTGATGAGTTGCGGGAGCTCATCAAAACTCAGGCGCCTGAATAGACGACCGACCCGCGTCACCCGCGGATCGTCGATCCGCTTGTGGATCATCTTGCCCGATTCGCTGTACACCATCACCGCGTCTTGAGACTTCTCGGCATCCACGACCATCGTCCGAAACTTATACATGGTGAACAGACGGCCGTTCTCGCCGACGCGCTGCTGTTTGAACAGGATCGGCCCGGGGGAATCCAAGCGAATGAGGACCGCAACAACCCCCATCACCGGCAGGGCACAGAGAAAGATCAGCGAGCCCAGCGCCACGTCAAGCAACCGCTTGGCCACGCGTTGAAACCCGTCGATCACCGGTTCGCGCAGTCCGATCATGGTCAATCCGCCCAGATACTCGACCCGAGTCCGGGCGAAGCCCAGGTCAAAGAAATCGGGAATCATGTACAAGCGCAGCGGCAGTTTCCAGAGCGAAACCAGCAGGTGCGCCAGACGGGACTGTTCGTGCCGTGGGAGCGCCAAGATGACATCGGTCACGCCGCGCCGGGCCACGATCTCGGGGATGGCGTGTATCCCCCCGACCTCGAGGCCCTCGACCAGCGTCCCTTCCTTGGCGGGATCGTCATCCACGAACCCGGCAAAGGTGGCCCCGGCCTCAGCCAGACTCCTCATGGTCTGGATCCCCAGTGGGCCTGCCCCGACGATCAGAGCCACCGGCATCTGGGGGGCCCAGCGCGCTGTCCGGTAGAGAACCCGGAGGATCAGTCGGTGTCCCAGCAGCAGCAACAATGCCACCGCGACGAAATACAAGAAGATCAAGCGGGGGAGCTCGCGATACGTCAGGTAGAGCGCCCCCGCCAGCACCAAGCTCGAGGTGGTCACCCCCACAACCACTCGCCGGGCCTCGTCGACGACCCGGTAAATCCGCCGCGCATCGTACAGGTTGGTCATGGGGAGGATGATGCCGAACAGGGAGACAACCAGCACGCGAACGAGGACGGGCGCCTTCGCGTCCCACCACCCGATCGGCGGCGAAAATGGGAGCAGACGCAGGCGCACGGCAATCGAGAGGGCCAGCGCCCCGCACCCCAGATCCAGCAGGTACAACAAGGTCATGTAGTTCGGCCCGAATCGCCTACACATCCAACGTTGCCCTCGCTACCCCAGAATCCATGTGATGCCCGGCCCGAGCGGCCGCGCCGCAGGCCAATGAGTCTTCCTCTTCTGCCTTCCTGCTGACGTCACCCGGGGAGCCCCTCCTGCACCGCCGCGGCCGGCGGCACGTGCT
Source organism: bacterium (assembly GCA_035307765.1). Taxonomy (NCBI): domain Bacteria; species bacterium. Next base: position 185,322 of record DATGHU010000026.1, read on the forward strand.
CCGGTGTGGCTCCGACAGCGGTATCCCCAAAATGCCATGGCCCTGCGGGCTCGGCTTCGTAGTAGCTGGAGTAGTATCGATCAAAGCTTCCGACGATTCCGGTTGGGACGGCCGTCGCCGCCACCCCGAGGATGCGAGCACCGACGGCCTGCAGCTGCTGCTGCGCCTTGTATGCCGCCTCCCGGGGCGTCGTGCCGATCTTGACCACCAGGAGCACTCCGTCCGCGGATGACGCCAGCACCGCGGCATCGCTCACCGGAAGAACCGGAGGGGCCAGGAGCACCAGCACGTCCGCTTCCTCGCGGGCCTGCTTCAACACCGCCCGCATGCGATCACTGCCAAGAAGCTCCGCCGGGTTCGAGGGCCTCCGCCCGGCGGGCAGGAACCAGAGATTTTCGACCCCCGTCCGCACCACCGCTTGCCGCACCGAGAGCCCTTCGGTGAGGAGGTCGCTGAGACCGTTCGCAGCCTCATCCCGGACCGTGCGCAGGGCCCAGCACTGGTCCAGCGCGGGCCTGCGCATGTCGCATTCCATCAGCCATACGCGCCGACCCATTTGCGCCAACGCGATCGCGAGATTGGCGGCCACGACATCTTGCCCCTCCCATGGCCCCGGGCTCGTGACGAGCAGGGTGCGGAAGGGCTCCTTGTGGACGTAGAGCAGGTTCGTGCGCAGATACCGAAACGACTCGGCGAAGGCGGTGCGTAGACGCGCCGCGGCCTGGAGCGATGCGGCCGTGGGGCGCCACTGCGGGAAGAGGTACCACAGCGGGCTGGTGGCCAACGCCGGTGCGCCCCCCTGCCCCTCCCGCGGCCGCAGCGAATTCCGATCGAGGCGGGGGATCAACCCGAGGATCGGCATCCCCAACACCGCCGCGGCGTCCTCGCCGGACTTCATCGGATCATCGAAATGCTCCTTGGCGAGAGCGCCTCCAGTGCCGACGATCAGCCCCAGGAACGCGCCGAAGATCAGGTCCATCGACCGGGACCTCGCCGGACGAAGCGGCACTTTGGCCGGATCGACCACGCGCACCGCACTGCCGATGGATGCCTCGGCGATCCGCGCCTGCTGGAGTTTGTCGGACAGAATCTGGTCGACCGTCTCAGCGTCCTTGGCCTGGCGGGCGAGGCGCACCTGCTCAAGCTCCCGTGCGGGCAGCTGGCGGAGCTTGTTTCCGTACTCCTGAATCGCCGCGGTCAGGGCCCCCTCCCGAGCGTCGTAGGAAGCGCTGACCACCTCATCCTGCCTCAGCTGCTGGGCGAGCTGCTGGTAGACCGGGTCGACGCCGTAGTGATCGACTTGCAAGCTGCGGGACAACTCGGCGTCCAGACGACGCTTGGTCTCCTGAAGCTTCGCTTCCTCGGCAATCAGTCCAGGATACTTTTGGGTAAACTGCCGGCGCATGCCGGAGAGGTTGATCTCCTCGGTCGCCAGCTGGTTCTGGAGGCTGGTGATCAGCGGGCTCGGAATCCACTGGGTGGGCGCCACCTGAGACTGTGAGGCCAGGCGGGCTCGGCTCGCCGCAATCCGCGCCTGGGTTTCCTGCCGCAACGTCCGCACGTCCACCAATTCGGCCTGCAACTGGCCAAGCCGGTTCACGCTCTGCACGGTTTGATCCTGGACCGCGACATCCCCATGCTCCGACTTGAAGGCTGTCAGCGCTTCTTCGCTTGCCCGCAGCTTCGGGGCCGCGACCGCCAGTTGCTGCTCGATGGCCTGCCGCAGCTGGGTAGCGCGGAGCCTCCGCGCTCCGAGGTCCATGTCGATGAGGCTGGCGGCCACGGCATTGGCGGCATCCGCGGCGGCCTTGGGGTTCCGGCTCGCCGCACTGATCGTGAGGAGCTGCGTCTGGTGAAGCGGCTTCACGCGCACCGTGGCCAGAACCTCGCTGGCCGCCTGAGCCCCCAGCGGAGGGGCCAGACGCGCCTGGGCCCCCTGAATGACGGTGTCGCTCCGAACCAGCTCGGCGAGGGTGGAAAGGTCAGGAGAGACCGCTTGAGCCTCCGCGTTCGGATCTGTGGGGCCAAACGCCGGTTGGTTGAGGACGACCCCCGGCGGCACCTTGTCCTGCGTGATGATCGTTGAGGCCTGGTACACGGGGGGAACGGCCAACGCAGCCACCATCCCCAGTCCGAGCCCGATGAGCAGCGCCCGAAGAACGATCTGCCGGCGCCGGTAGACCACGTCTATGATGTCTCGTAGTCGCAACTCGTAACTTTTGGTCATAGGAGAGGCCTCCACATCCTCCCTAGAAGGGCTTGAAGATGCTGGCGATGCCAGCCAGGATGCTCACGATCGTCTGGATGCCGTTGACCTTGTTTTGCGGGACCACCACAACGTCTCCGGGCTCGACCGGAACGTCTTGTGAGATATCGCCGGTGCGCAGCATTGCCTGGAGATCGGCGGAGATGAGCGCGCCGCGCCCGTTTGGCAGCGCGGTCGTGGTCGTCACCGGGGGCCCGGCAACAAGGTCTCCGCCGTTGGGCACCGACGCCAGGACGTTTGGTCCGGTGCCGCGCCTCCGCACGATATAGACAGTTTTGGCCGTCCCCGGCCCGGGCTGCGGCCCCCCCGCCATCGCGATCGCCTGGAGCATTGTGACCTGCCCCTTGATGACAAATGCCCCTGGGGCGCGCACGTCGCCGAGCACGTAGAATTTGTTGTCCAGCTCCTCGGGGATGTAGAGCGTGTCTCCGGCCTTGAGCGGAACGTTGAACCCGGTGTTCTGGTCGAGGAGGAGATCGTCCAGCAGGAGGTCCTGGGAGGCGCCGGTGGCGCGTACCAGCCGGGCCTGCGTCACCGAGGCGCGGTCTGTAAGCCCTCCGGCCATCAGCAAGGCGTCCAGGACCCGCATGTTGCCCTTGAGGCGGATCCGCCCGGGATGGACCACCTGACCTTCAATCGTCACCACGTTGGTGAGATCCTCAGGCACCACAAGCGTCTCGCCGCTGTGGAGCGCCACGTTGAGGCTGACGTCTCCGGCGAGCGCCCGGTCGACGTCCACGGCCGTGGGTGCCTCCCCGGGACGCAGGACCTGCACCCCCGTGGTGGAGGCGGTGTCGGTCAGGCCACCCGCGGCGGCGATCAGGTCAAGAAGGTGCGCTCCAGCCGGCAACTCGTACACCCCCGGGTGAGCCACCTGGCCGAGCATCGACACCCGGATCTTCCGGAAATCCTTGATCATGACCGTGACATGGGGATCCAGGATGTACGTGGCGTAGGCCGTGGTCAGGGTCGCCCTCAGCCGATCTACCGTGGTCCCGACCGTCGAAACGGAACCGATCAAGGGGAGGGCAATCCGATTGTCGGGCCCGATCGTGACCGTGCGGGCGAGGTCGGTGTACCCCCAGACGGACACATCCAGGACGTCCCCAGGGCCGAGCTCGTACGTCGTCCCCGGCGTCTGGCTATTCGCCGGAACGCCCGCCAGGAGCATTACAAACGCGGCAAGTAGCGCCACGGTCGACATGTGCACCCGCCGAAGACCCTGTCCGTACCTCATCATCCCTGACCCTCCCCGGCCCATACCTTCACCTCGGAGATGCACCCGGGGCCTCGGGGCACTCCCCTACGGAGCATGCGATCCCACGCTTGAGGCGTGCTGGGAAACAAACGACCAGACAAGTCCCAACCCGTGCGCTTGGGGGACGTGTTTCGAAGGGAGACTCGCATCGCACCGGAGGCCAACCATCCTGGCATCCCCGATGGCTTCGGCTGAGGGTCAGCTAAAGCGCCGGCCATTGCTGTGGTCCGATGCGTGCCGCAAGATGTAGCACAACTCCCGCTGTCCATTGTGGCCGCTTGCGAAGTACAGCCCGATCACTACATACTGACCGCCATTATAGCGGACGGTGCGTTCCCCGCGGTCCGTGCCAGCCGCGGAGCAATCCTCTGCCCGAGCATTGACTATTGCCGTGTCCGGCTCGATCCCGCCGCCCCGCTGTTCCCAGTGTCCGCAGACGATCAAATGCCTTACATCACTTTGTACCGCGGCACGGGGCGGACGTCGATATATCAGGCGGCGGAAGAGTGCCAAATCGAACGATAGACTTTTGAGGCGAGAGAGTTGAGTGTCTCCGGTCCCTGAGGCCGATACGGTAGGGACCCAATGTCTCCGGAGGAGCGGAGCGACGACCGGCCGCTACTTGATCAGGCCCTTCCGCAGGACATAGGCGACGGCCTGGGCGCGGTTCCGGGCGGGGAGCTTCCGGAGGATGTGGCGGATATGCGTCTTGACCGTGCCTTCCGCGACGACGAAGCGGGTGGCGATCTCTTGGTCCGTCCGACCCTTGGCGACCTCCGCCAGGATGTCGAGTTCGCGCGGGGTGAGCCCCCCGGTCTCAGAGCGCTGAGCCCCCCGCCGCTCCCGGGCCAAGCGCCCCAGGCGCTCCATCAGCTTGCGGGTGATCTCGGGGTGGAAGAAGGCGCGACCGTGGCACACCGAGCGCACAGCGGTCGCCAGGTTGGCACCGGGGATGTCCTTCAGGATGTAGCCGGTCGCCCCGGCCTCGATGGCCTCAAGCGCCTTCGCATCGTCGAGGTGGTCGGTCATCACGATCACCTCGATCTGCGGCATCGCCTGCTTGATCATCCTGGTAGCCCCGAGACCATCCTCCTCCCCCAGCTCTTGATCCATCAGCACGACGTTGGGTTTGAGTTCCAAGGCCACCCGAATTGCCTCGTCGGCGCTGTCGGCCTCGCCGATCACCTTGATGTCCTCAAAAGCGTTCAGCACCCAGCTGATCCCCTGGCGCATCAGCACCAAGTCAATAGCCAGGATCACTCGTACCTGTTGCGGAGTCTTCTCGGCGGTGGCGACGCTGGTGCCTGTGAGCATGTACCCCTCTATCCCCTAAGGTTCAATTCTAACTTTTCTATCGATAGATGCATATTGATTTCGTGCGAAAAGCTCCTTCCTTCACTTGATGGATTCGCCGTCACCATGTGAAGGAGGCGTCACGGATGATCAGCAACGTGACATCGAAACGGCGTTCCCCCTACACGCGATCGCCTTTACCGTGGGGGCCGCGACAAGGGACTCGCGGACGACGGTTTGGGGGACCTTCCCGAACACGCTTCGCAGGAGAACCGATAGCCTTCCTGACTGCGCCGAGAGCCCGGCCCTGAGGAGGTCGTCCCTGATGGCTCCCACGCCGTCACCTGTATGGGGAAGTGAAGAGTGACACACGGAGAACCGACGCGCCGACCCGTCAGAGAGAACCCCTGCGGCAGCACATTTATACCCGGCTTGCATGCCGCCTAATGTTTGTCCCAGATGACAAGACGACACCATGGGGGGCTCGAAATGAGGAGGCCGACAGATTAGACACTACTACCTCACGCTAAGTTGGGGCGGCTGTTTGGCGCGGCTGTAAGGTGGGCGGGGCTCCGAGACCACGAACCCCCAGGGGATCCCCGAAGCTCCATAGTGCGGCGCCTCCAGTTCGAGACGGGAGCAATTACGCTCTATCCGATCGAATTTGGAGGCTAACTCTTCCCCCACCATCACCTCGATGAGGTTGCGAGGACGGTTGCGGGAATCGATCCAGAGACGGCCATTGGAGCCCCCGGGGTGCTGGCGGACTGCGTGGAGGCGAGGAGCGAGTTTAGGAGTTGCGCCAGATTGACCGTGGTATTTTGCGCCGGATTTGGTCCGGGGATCACCAACTGCAGCTGCAGAAGCGGGGGCCCTCCTCCCGTAACCTGTGGCACACGCAGGGGTACAACGAGCGAGCCGGTAGCGGGCGTCGGCGTGAGCACTAGAATACTTGGAAGGGCCGGTGTCGGGATATTAGCGCCCGGGGCCTGAAAGACCTGGACACCCGGCCATTTCGGCACCAAGATCGACTGGGACGACAAACCCACGGGAGGCGCATTCACGGGTGAGAAGATGATGATCGTCCCCCCCACCGTGCCGGCCGGGGACGTCACATCGGCGAACGCCGGCGGACCCTGCGAAAGTACCCCGCCGAATCCTACGAAAAGGGTCATGAACGCCACAGCCGCTACGATCCTCCGAATCATCCCACGCTCCTCGGTGCCGACCTCGAACACTATCCGCCCCTCTAAGCTTCGATAGGCCTACACGGTACCCTTGCCTACGCTGAGAACCTGCGGCTCTCGGCCGGGGGGTTAAGCTTGGCCGGGCCGGTTAAAGACGATCGTCGACGCCCTGATGCTCCCGTCCGTATTGCCCGTCCCCCGAACGCTGATCCGCATCCCCGGCTTGAGATCCCCCAACCGCAGCGTGACCAGACGGTGAATCTCTGTCGCGGCCGGAACATTGATAGCGGCGGATCCGTCATTGTACTTCATGTATAAAGTGTGCCCCTCGACGCGGTCCGCATACTGCATGACGACCGCATTGGTCATCACGTCTCCGGACCGCATCGGGAACTGGCCCTTCGTCACCCGGTTCCAGAGCTCCGGGGAAAAGATGTTGATCGAGGTGGCCGACAGCGAGCCGTCCGCCTCCCGCTTCGCCGCGATCCCTAAGGCGGCACCGGGGGTGATCTCCCCGAGCGTTGCCGCCTGCCTGGCGAGGATCAGCGAGTCCGGTCCAACCTCGACGACCCTCTCCCCGCCGCCTGCGGGTGCGAGCCTGAGGCCGCTTCCGTTTACCGCCACGATCGTCCCCTCGACCATCGTTGCGGGGCCGGCCGAGGCGGCGGAGGTCGGCATCGCGGCCCCCCACGCAACCACCGCGACAATGGCCGAGATTAGCCTGCCGGGCCGCAGGTGCTGGCGCATCTACCTCACTCCTCTTCGGTTTCCATCCTCGGAAAGGCCTGCCAATATATCTACTCCTCGACTGTCACGATTCTGTGAATGGCCCGGTGAGCGTTTCCCACCCGCCCAATCATCACCGCGCGCGGCACGGCGCCACCGTCGTGGCGCGGCCGAGGTCACATCCCACAAAGTCTGGTATGCTAACAGTACTAAGATGAAACTTCTCGTGACCGGTGGGGCGGGGTTCATCGGATCGAACTTTATCCATTATTGGGTGCGCCACCACCCCGACGACCACATCGTCAACCTGGACAAGCTCACCTACGCCGGCAACCTGGAGAACCTGGAGCTCGTGGAGCGCCATCCACGGTACCGGTTTGTGCAGGGCGACGTGTGCGACGGAGCGATGGTCGATTCGCTGATGCACGACGCCGACGTCGTCGTCCACTTCGCCGCCGAGTCTCACGTCGATCGGTCCATCCTGAACCCCGCACCGTTCATACAGACGAACATCACAGGTACGGCGATCCTCCTGGAGGCGGCCCTCCGGAACAAGATCAAGCGCTTTCATCACATCTCGACCGACGAGGTGTTTGGGGCACTACCGCTCGGCACGCAGGAGCGATTCACCGACCGCTCCCGCTACGATCCCCGAAATCCATACGCTGCTTCGAAGGCCGCAGCCGATCACCTGGTTCGGGCCTGCGCCGTCACATACGGCCTGCCAATCACCATCTCCAACTGCTCCAACAACTTCGGCCCATACCAGTTTCCGGAAAAGCTCATCCCCCTGACGATTACGAACGCGCTCGAGGAAAAGAAAATCCCCCTCTACGGCGATGGACTGCACGTACGGGACTGGCTGTACGTGGAGGACCACTGTCGGGCGATCGATCTCATCCTGCGCGACGGCGTCGTCGGTCAGACCTACCTGATCGGGGGGCTCACCGAGGACGTCTCAAACCTCGAGATCGTGAAGAAGATCCTGGTGGTGATGGGCAAGGATGAGGGGGCGATTCAGTACGTGGAAGATCGCCCCGGCCACGATCGACGCTACGCCATTGACTGGAGCGCCACCCGCGACCAACTGGGCTGGACCCCTCGCTACGATCTCAACGAGGCCCTGGCTAAGACGATCGACTGGTTCAGACAGAACGAGCCGTGGTGGAACCGGGTAAAGTCGGGCGAATATCAGGACTACTACACGAAGCAGTATCGGCCGCGCCGCCCCACATGATCCGGGTAGCGATCACCGGCGCGACCGGGCTGGTGGGATCGCGGATTGTCGAGCTCCTCGGCGATCGCTTCGAGTTCCTCCCTTTGGGACATGACATGCTCGATATCACGAACAAGCGCCAGGTCGATCAGGTCATTGGGGCCACCGAATTCGAGTACCTCTTACACCTGGCCGCGTATACGGACGTCGAAGGGGCCGAGACGCACCAAGATCGAGCCTACGAGATCAATGTGCGCGGCACGGACCATATCTATCGTGCGGTCACTCGAAGGGACAGAAAGCTCATCTATTTTTCCACGGACTTCGTCTTCGATGGCACGGCGCCTCCCTATGACGAAGACTCCATCCCGAACCCCCTAGGGTGTTACGGCAGGTCGAAATACGAAGGCGAGCAGATCGTGCACGGCACGGCTATGATCGTTCGGATTTCGTACCCGTACCGAGCCGCCTTTCCAAAAAAGAAGGACTTCGTGCGACGGATTCGAGCCCTCCTTGAGCAGGGAAGTGAGTTGCAACTGGTGACTGATTCTATCATCACCCCCACATTTATCGATGACATCGCCTATGCCACGGAGCAGGTGATTCGCCACTTCTCGCCTGGGATCGTGCACATCACCGGGGCGCAGAGCTTGTCTCCTTATGCGGCCGGGAAGTTGATTGCCACGAAATTCGATTTTGATGGCGCACGCATCACGCCGATTACTTTTGAAAAATTCTCCGCCCTCCGCGCTCCTCGCCCCCGATATTCTATGATGATGAGCAAGTTGAATATCTTCTATAAGATGAGGACCTTCGAAGACGGATTGAAGGGTTTTCTATAGGCTAGCGGGGTCGCCCTTAGGATACATGGTGGGATTCCGCGGAGCCCCAGTGAGAACCGCAACGACCAGTCGAACAGGCCTAGTCCAGGTATTCCTCGATCTGCGCTATGTTGGCGGCGGAGATTGCGTAACTAATGCGTCGAACCTAGTGGGTTCGAAGCCAAACGCCCCAGGGAACACCATGGTCAACTTCCACGTCGATGCGCTCATATCAGAGCATCTGTCTAGGGATTGACATTGCTCGGAAACAGGAATGACCCAGAGCCTAGGCATCATTGAACGAAGGCTTAGAGCTGCGTGTGGTTTTCACGCAAAAGGAAAATATCTTGGCGAGGAGTGCCTTTCGCGCCGCCGGAAACCCAGTCAATCATCTCAAAGCCCTTAGACAGTGTGTGTCGGACATATTCCTCTGGATGGAACGCTGTGCAAAGATTGCTCCCGGCATACGCCGGGCGTCTTATAACCATCTTGCCATCCATGAAGCGCTTCTTATCTTCCCCATTTAGTCGCCCAAGATAGCATTCACCATGGGTGGTAATTAAAAGGAGACCACCAGGTCTTAACACTCTTGAAAATTCACGCATCCAAGACAGTTGGTCCTCTTCTGGCAGATGAGTCAGAACAGATATCGCATAAATCACATCGAAGTATGAGGCTGGGTACATTAAAGGCGGCGTAGGCTGGGAGAGTGTGAATTGTGCAAACTTGAGGACTCTGTCACACCAGTCGACCAACATTGGATTTGAATCTGTACCATACAGGTCCGCTCGTGCAACCGACCAAAGATGCCGGATCACACGTCCGGCTCCGCATCCAAAGTCCAGGACTTTCCAACCACTACCTATATAGAACCCGTTCTCCGCAAGTGTACCTAAGATGTCTCTTGCTGAAAGCTCGCCACTCCCGAACCACCATGATGGGTCACTCTTGCCCGCAACAGTGGTGCGAAGCCGCGGTGGCGGGAAAAGGATGCCGTCTGGTGCAATTTTGTCTCGACGAATAGTGCGCCAAAGATTATGTGGGGCATACTGTTCTAACAATAAGTAAAGCCTGTACGTTAATCTAAGGAGTCGAAGTTTCTCTATGACTCCCAATAGCCGATACAGAATCTCAGGAGGTTCAGTACGCATAGTGGGTCCAAAACTATCTTAACGGAATCCCGGGAACCTCACTTCGAGCTTGGCTTAAAGGGTCCTGCTCGTCTAAGTTTGAAATGCCGCGGACATCTAATTTTGGCCCTGCCTCAGAAAACATTTCGGCAGTTCCTTAGGCGGAAATATCAACACCCATATCGAACCGTCTGGGTCAGTGCATCGTGGATAACATGCGCAATTCAAAAAGTGGCTCTCTCAGGCCCTCTATCATCCAGTGTTCCCATTTCGGCCAAGCCTGTACGAGGGGTGCACCGTGAGTATCAGGTGGAGTAGGATTCCCGGTTTTCTGCTTTTAGCAGTACTGCTCCTGACCCTAATAACGCCTGCTCGGGCAGCAGACCCCGGTGGTCTATGTTCGAAAATCCACCCTCTCATCAATGGCGGCTATAGCACCGTGCTAGGTTTCTATGCTGAAGGAGGGATTAGATGTCCATCTAGTAGATGGACCCTGCAACTCGGCTGGCGTTGGACTCAACTTGAAGAAGCCACCAATCCGTTCATCGTCCTCACTTACGACACTCCTCTTAGCCCGGAGTGGCACTTATCGGTAACCGGAAGCCAACGCGAGCACCTGGGAGATTATGAAGTGAATCGGCTACCTGAAGCTAATCTTCTATGGGAGCCGGTTTCTCCCAAGTCGTTCATCATCCCAACCATAGACTTTTCCGCCGGGTGGTTCGCCACTGTTCTACCTCTGGAAGCACAGACATCGCGCACAGGTACAGTACTGACCATTTCCACCCAACCGATCCACATATCACGAATAACACTGTCGGCAATTTACCAGTTAGGGGATTATTTTTATGGGACGGGAAAAAGCTCAAGCTACTGGCTAAGCGCGTTAAGTACCAACATGCCACTCTCCCCTTCGATAGCAATTGGTCTATCGTATGTCCACCAGGAAGGATTTGGTGTAAGCCCCTTAGTATACGATTCTGTAAACTACGATAACTTTGCGTGGGCACAGTTTACCGATATGCTCACCCCGAAGGTAACCCTAACATTCGCAACACAATTCAATATAGCTGTCCCTGGGTATTCTGGCCCTGTAAGGGAATATACATTTTCCTATAACAAAGTATCGGAAGGCTGGTCCATTGGGGTTGGGTGGTATGTACCAACTAACCAGCCGTTCCTATTTGGCACTCTGCCGCAATTTTAGGGAGTGTTATTCACCAACGGGTGTCAAGCGCATTCCGCCAGAACCACAAGGGCGGTTTAGGTGCCCCATCGAACAAGTCGTCTTAAAGTGCAGGCTTATGCTCTCGCCCTCAAGACCCGCGAAGCACGGGGAACAAAAATGATCGTGTCCCTTCGACAACCAACCATACAAGCGCTAACAGATTGACGAGGCTGCCGACGGTTATGAACCAATCGGAGTTAATCAAACCAATGAAGAATCGAGTCAGCATGTTATTCTGGTAGTAGAGCGCTGGCATCAAGAACCCAACCTGTGATGACGCTATGCCCAAGTCGCCAAAACAGGATACGAACGTTGTGAGCGTCAGGGTGATGATTATTGAGTAGTATGCCCACCGGTTGAGCGACACTCGGGCTACCACTATAAACGGTAAGGCCAATACGAAGTAGTGATCTGCAATACCGGTCCGCAGTAATAGTAGGGCAAGAATGCCTATGGCCACCAAGGTAAGGTATCTGCCCTCTATTAAGATGCGGCGACTCCGTATGATGCCGAAACAAATGGAGAGAAACACAAGTAAGAAAAGTATGTCACTAACCTGAACGTACGTTAAGTGGCCGACCAGGAGGTTTGTTGATGGGAAGAAAAACCGCCCGGAACTTGAGAAACCTCCCGTGAACCTGCTTACAAGCGGCCAAAGATTCAGGGCTTGCAGAGATGCATAGAAGTAGGCTCCGACACGCGGATCAGTAGGATTTTGCGTCCTCATGCCTTGGAGTATGATGTTCAATGGCGCCGAGGGCCCAAGAGCTAGGGTGAAGGGGGCTAGAATCAAAAAACCCAGAATAATGCTCCACGAAATAGCGTAGACATTGATTTTTAGGGGGAATTTGCGCAAGAAGATTAGACTCAATAGAAGAGCGGGAATGAGCAATTGCAACCTGGTAAAACTGGTCATCGCAATTGCCAACCAAGCGGCCACTTGTCGGTTTGTTTCACCAAACCAAATGGCTAAAAGTACGAATAAAAGGCTAATTGTGTGTGTCTCGCCCCAAACAGACATCACCAACCACACCGCAGGATTGAATAGGAAGAGAGATGTTGATAGTAAGCTCGACCGCCGACTCATGCCGCAGCGGGACAAAATGAGGTAGATTAAGAACGAATCGGCGAGACCAGCTATGACATTGGAAGTTTTTATAAGAACATCCAATTGGAAGGTGCCTAGACGAAGTCCTGATGGATCTGCAAGGAAGAGTCGATAAATCCAACCAATACCTGTAAATATGTAAGCCATCAAGGGGCCATAGGGAAAATCCGAAGGGGCGAAAGGGACCCCTCCCCAGGCATCAGCCGGCGTCACCAGGCTTGAGATTTGGTAGACACTAGTTAAGCCGTATCGTGTTCCCACGTATGCCCAGATCTTTTCACCGATAAGATCATATGCATGATATCCCAATGGAAACAGCAACGCGTTGATCAATATGTATGCGGCCACGATGCTACCGAAACCAACCAAAATGGGCCATGGCCCTAACAATGTTTGCTTACCCATCGACCATCCATTCCGTGATAGAAGGGTTAGTTTCCTCGTCAGGGTACGCAGACGCAGGACTGTTGCGACAATTGTTGCGAAGCAGCCCAGCACAAGAAGTACCATGACAGTTGCCGTAGCCCGGCGATCTTGCACTCTCATTGCGGGCCAGATTTGAGATGGCACTGTAAGACTGTAATCTTCGATCTGAGCAATAGCCAATCCATTCTTAGATGACCCAGCCAAGGTGAGGGCCAACGGCAACTTAAGAAAGAGATCTGGGGCTCTCATTGTGGTGATCCCAGTCGCAATCACCGTTGGAAGAAGGAAGACCTTTCCTATGCTTTCGCTTTTACCGCCAATTATTTTCCAGTTCTCAAACCCCTTTTCAAAATCACCGTTCGAGAGGAGATTTAGATTCAAAACAGGTGGTTTTTTCAAGAAAAGATCTGTCATCATATACTGACTCTGTTCACTACCGGCACCGAGGATGATTTGAGCGAAAGTGGCAGCATTTGGTGCTGTCGCAAGAAACCTTTTTGGGGTCCACTTTCCCAATTCTGTTGGAGGTTGCCACTCGTTTGCGTGACCTATTCTCTCGCCCTTATTGTCAAGCCAATCAACAACAATCTTGTACCAACCAGGGCCGGAAACCCGCCTAACTTGCCCGCCGAATATGTAGTTTTTCCCGCCTTCCACTTGCATAAACCTTGAATAGAGTTCCTGGTGGTTCGCCTCGTCCGGTCCACCCACGAGCAAAACCATGTTGCTCCCGGGCGAAGGTCTTCCCAGAGGTCGGATCTGACCTTGAATCGTCCCGCGCTCCCTATCAACAGAGAGCTCAACATGGTAGGCTGAGCGAAGTTGGTACGTCCCCAGAACAGTCCGATCTAAAATTGTATCTCTCAGCATGACCTGTGCTGTGATAAGGTTTTGGGGAGATGATTCGAACGTGATGGAGTAGCCGGCTTCCTTCCTTGGGCTCCATATTCTGATTTCGAGTGGTACTGTCCCAGGTTGACTATCAAGGACTCGAACATTCATTGCGGCTCGGTAATTCAGTTCGGAACTAACCAAATGTACGGTTGGGTGCGAAGTCGGTACTGATATGAGTTTGAGGTGGTTTTGTGAGACTTCAACTATTCCATCTTGGAAATTGCCGGCCTTCTGAACCTCATACACTAGATTAGGATCGAACCCTTTGTAGATCGCTTCAATATCCGGACGGCTCCACATGCCTACCGGCGTCAGTATGAGACAGAGCATGCATAACGCAATAATTGGCACGGCGCAATATGCGGCCTTCCCTATTAAGGTCCTTAATTTCCCATGGGAAAGGCGCAAATAGGCTCTCCTACCCCAGAATTGCTACCTGTCATCTCTCTACCTTTCTGCAAATTTTAGTTCTCCTGACACTCCCGAGTATTCGCCACAATCGGAAGAAATGCCATGGTGCATCAAAGAGCCCGAAGCCGTCACTTGCAAATACTCTGCGGTCTGAGACGACACGAAGCCTCTGCGTCGCATTACGTTTTTGGCATATCTCGCCGACATTATACGCAATACAGCGAAAAGCAATGAATACATTAATTAGGTACTCCTGATTGCGGGTCAACAAGGACAGCATTCCACCCTTAATCAGCGCAAAGACCAAATATATCGGGAGAGCGTGCAAAAGATTGTGATAAGACAAGCATTTGAGCATCGCTCGAATATAATGTTGGACACCCATTTTGAATTTTGCCGGATTAACCCCGCCCAATGTCGACGAGAAATGATGATATACAACAGACCCAGGAATGCATTTTACATGATATCCAGCCAATCGCACTCTCCAAGAAAGATCTAAATCCTCGCCGTAGGCGAACATCTCGTCGTCAAAGCCTCCAGTTCGTTCGAACAACTCTCGGCGAATAGCCAATGCTGCGCCCGAGCCGTAGAAAGGTTCAATGATCCCCCCGACGGGGAAAGACTCCTCAGCATCACCAAATCCTAATTCACCACCACCTGTCCAGAGTTTCAAATAACCTCCGACACCATTAAGCAAATGAGTCCCGAAGAAAACTAACTTGCTGCTTGCAATTCCAATGTCCGGCCTCTCGCGGAGAGCATCTATCAGAGGGAAAAGCCATCCTTCTTTGACTTCTGTATCATTGTTCAAGAAGACCATGAACCGCCCTCTTGCCAACGGCACCGCAGCATTGTAGCCTCGACTGAATCCGAGATTTACGTCATAGCTAATGACGCGTACCTGAGGAAATTCCGTCTTTACTAAGTCAACAGAGCCATCATCGCTGCCGTTGTCAATAAGCAACAGCTCCACGTGGGGACATACATCCCGGATGAGACTGGCAAAACAGGGCTTTAAAAATCGCCTGCCCCTCCAGTTAAGTACAAGTACCGAAACTAGGGGGATTGTTCCCCCCCAAGGAGCGTGTTTGCAGTTTGCTACTTCTGATGTCATTACGTCGACACGCGCATACAGGTTATTCAGTCTCCTGATAAGAAGGGTCATATGAGGATGTAACATGAAGTTTAGCTACCCTGCCGTCCTCGGCCAAATCCTTGTTCGATTATTCGACCTGTCCTGGGACAAAACCCATGCCGCGCGCGCTTGAGTAGGGGGACCTCTCAGCCACTCTTCGCAACAAGCTGTCTCGGGAAGAAGATCCCCCACGACACAATAATAAGTGCGCAAATACCCATCGTTGCCATCAAGTACGCTATATCATGAATGCTACCTCGAAAAACGAGCAGTAGAATTGGGAACACGAGGGTCATGATTCCTACCGGCCGAAGGAACCCACGCTTCTCTATCCCCAGCTGATAATACATCCCCAGGAGCGCCAACTCGTATCCGAGCATGCCCACCCCAAGAAGACCGAGAATCGAAGATGCTCCTACGTAGCCGTCCCCAAACATGATCCTTGTGACCATGTTAGGTGCCATAAAGTAAAGAAGAACAGTCATGCCCCCAAGTGATCCACCATAGACTAGACATCGCATCAGAATAATCCTGCCGTCCTCTTTCATCGAGTGCCGCGAGGCCATCTCCGGCAACAGCACCATAGGCAGCGCTGCTGTTAGGTACAGAATAACCTTGCTCCCCGTTGAAGCAGCAGCATACAATCCAGCTTCATACGGAGGGAATAATATTCTGACGAACACTACATCGAGTTGTGTCAACAAAGTAAAGCAACTAGTGAGTACAGCATAAGGCCCTAGCGATCTAAGTACATTGATCAGTTGTGGAATGTGCTCCCCCTCCTCGAATGGCGACCACGCGGGTGCGGCGAGTATTGTCAACACAAGAGCGGCGAGGGCCCCTAAGCTCACTCCTGCAACAGCACCGTTAAGTCCCCACCCAAGCGAAACAAAGATCACACTTGCGACAAACTTGAATATACCTTCCGCGGCTAAGCTCACCGCAAGCCTTACAAAGCGTCTCGCCCCCTGCAGCATGCCTCGCAAGACCGGCAACGAGGCCCATGAAATTAGCGCCGTGGCAGAAAGAACTACCGGCCCCACCGATTCAAACTTGAGAGCCCCCGCTATCCAATAACTCATTAGCGTAACCACAATTAGAGAAAGAACTCCAATCATTAGAGCGCCCCTTAAACTCTCATACAGGAGCCCCCTGAGAACGCCTCCCTCTCCTTTCCCGTAGATGCGGGCAACAAAGGCGGATAGTCCCATCTGAACCGTGTTTACCGGAATGGTGAGAACGACTAGCAATCCTAGGAGTGCGCTTAATCCTCCGTAGCCGACTGGCCCGAGAAGTCGGCTCATCGCGACATGATAAAGCCAGTTGACCCCGTTAAGCACAACAGTTCCAAGAACGAGAAATATACTCCGCTCCAGGATTCGACCGTCTCCTGATTGAGAAATGGGCTTCATCGTCGACAAACCATCGGTCCTCGCGAAGGTTGCGAAGGTAAAAGGGCCCGGGCGCGGAGGTTTCCCGCTCCGATACGTCGTGAAAGAAGAGAAAGGTGAACGACTGTGAGGCCTGTCCGAAGTTGCGTGTCTTGCCGGGCCTGTTGAGTGTTGAGGATACAACGTGGAACATAGGTCGCAAACGCGTCGATGTTTGAGCGGGGCATCTTCATGGAACGTTCTCACCCGCTACGAATTGTGGTCTTGCAATCCATGCAGCGTGCTGCGTAGAGCATTTTCCTAATCTTCGTCTCTTCTGAACAAAATGTTGTAGGTACCAATTATTCTAGGCATCCCCTTGGCAACGTCAAAGGGAGTCATCCCTCTCTCAATAACGGACCCACTTCGGAAACCCAACTTCACTAGCTGCAGTGCCAGATCACATGGCCTTGCACCCGCCCGTCGAAGATTTGCTGGATCAAACTCCATGATGGCCCGCATCGATGGATTCCTTCGGCTCAACTCAACCATCCCTTCTAGAACTTCCGTCTCACTCCCCTCAACATCTATTTTAACGACGTTAACAGGAGGCCATCCCTCCAAGCGAAAAAAATCATCAAGGCTAAGACTCGCAATTTCAATGGACTTCCCTTGGGGGGGTGATGACGATAGCCAGTTGTGATCTGGCTCTTCGTGAATCGTGAGATATCGAGAACCTGTCTCACTGGACGCCGCCTTATTGACTGCGGTAACATTCCAACAACTATTCGCTCTAATATTGCGCACCAGATAGCAATAGTTTGATCGGAGGGGTTCGAATGAAAACACACGCCCTGTCATCCCTACTAACCGCGAGCTTAGAAGTGTGTAGTACCCACAAAACGCGCCCACATCAACGAATGTGTCGCCCTCCGAAAGTAAACTCCTGACTACAGCAGTCACTCCCTCTTCATAAACGCCAGCGGCGTAAGTACGTGCTCGCGGAAGGCACGGTGGCACCATCATCTCCAGTCCGTCTTGAAGTGAGATCCGCATTTCGTAGGAGGGTGGCGGTAACAGCTTGTTTGTTGCTGCGAGCATCGCATGTTGAAAAGGACCAAGGAATCGCACTCGCTTGCCTAGTTGAAAAAGCCGAACCCCTTGCTTCCAGCAGATTTTGGCCACCAGCTCGCGCACCGATCCCACCTGTGTCATGACCTCTTGCCAACCTCACCTAGAGGATTTGCCAATTTGGCCAAATTTTCGAACTGGCGCCCAACCTCGGCCCACCCAAAGCGTTTCGCAAATACCAATCCGTTGTCGGAAAGTTCATGATGCAACTCATCAGATCGGAGTAGCCGAACAATACTCGTGGCCAAACCGTCGACATCGCCAAAAACATATCGGAGTCCATTCCAACCATCCTTAACGACGCTCTCAGGAACCCCGCTACTAGCAATAACAGGAACACCACATGCATTAGCCTCAAGCACGACAACTCCGAACCCTTCTCGGCGAGAAGGAAGGACAAGCAGGCGGCTCTTGCATAGCAGTGATCTCTTCTCTTCTTCATTAATGTTCGTCAGGAATCGAGTACATTGGTCGAGACCGAGTTCGTCGACCAAAAGATGCAGGGTTCTCTCGTATGCCAAATCAATTCTTCGACCTACAATCACAAGTTGCACATCTTCGCACTGCTTTCTCACAAGCGGAAGAGCCTTTATAAGAGTGTGAATGCCCTTGTACCGTCGAAAGTTACTCACACAAAGGATCAATTGTCCATCGGGGTGGGCAACGCGCTTACTGGTGAACCATTCTTCGGGGATGCTGGCGGGAATTACTCGGATTCGTGCAATTGGAAGACCCAATTCGCAAATCAATTGCGAGCGTATCTCTTCAGATGGAGCTCTTAACCAAGTACTCCGATAGAACTTCGCAACCAGTCGCTCAACGAAGGACAACAAAATGGCCGCGAGTCGCCCGTGGCTGTCGATCAACAAATCGCTTGTTGGCTGATGCCATGCTGCCACAATCGGTTTCCTTACATAGAGGGGGGACAGATAGGGAAGTCGCCCGCCTCCGATAACATCTTCATAGACGAGATCGATGTCAAGCTGGTGGTGCTTATAGAATCTATATGCTTTGAATGGCAATAGAAAGCCCGGTCCCATGCGAAGTACCATGACCCCGCTAATCAGTTCAGCAGTAGGAAGAGTCGGATGGCCGCAACAAATGTATGTGGCTTCATGGCCGTGACCGGCCACATATCTGGCCCATTCCCAGGCCTGTATATCTCCCCCTCCAGCACTCGGATGCCTTGAATCTCTACCAACAAGGAAAAGAAATCGCATTATCTTACCGAGATCCCTATAGATTGCGAGGACGCCCGAACGATGATATCCTCCACTAACCCGCATAGAATATGTCCCACAATTAAATGCGCTTCTTGAATCCGCTGGGTGTTATTCGAAGGAACACAGATCGCATAATCCGTCAAGTTCCTTAGATTTCCTCGCAAGCCTGTAAGTGCCATCGGAACAATCGAAAGTTGCTTAGCCCTCTGAAATGCCGCAACGACATTTTTGGACTCGCCACTTGTACTGATGCCGACAAGAATATCTCCCGGACGTCCCTGGGCAACAAGTTGCCGCGCAAACACTTTTCGGTAACCGTAGTCGTTCGCAATAGCGGTTATAACTGATGTATCCGCTGTAAGGGACAAACCAGCGAGAGATTTGCGATCTTTTTGGAAACGACCAACTAGTTCCCCCGCAAGGTGCTGGCACGTCGCGGCGGACCCGCCATTACCACAGAACATTATCTTGTTGCCGCTCTCCAAAGCTTGAGCCCAGACTACAGCAATGCGCATAAGATCCTGTATCCGCCCAGTTAAGTGTCGCCCTATCCTAGATATCTCTGCAATCTGCTCTTCGAGTGAATCAGCGTGGGGATCATTGGGGATCCCGGCCATTGTTAACCTCCCAAACAGTCAACCCATCCGGATCGAACGAGAAAGGAATTACGTTCAAATCAAACCTTGCTAGGTGAGATGCTAGCTCATGTTTGCCGGACTTCGGGCAGAAGAAAAGCATATGACCTCCGCCTCCCGCGCCAAGAAGCTTGCCGCCGAGCGCGCCGTGTTTGCGAGCTTCTTCATATACCTCATCGATCCACGGACTCGTGATCAGTGCACTAAAACGCTTCTTCAGTTCCCACCCCGCATGCAGCATCTCGCCCATTTCATCAATCTTTCCCCGAAGCAACGCGCGCTTCATTTCATGGGCGAGTTCCTTTGTTCGCGCCAAAGCCTCAATCAAGTTCTCATCCCCTGAGATATAATGGCTGGTCTGGTCCCTCAGAATCTCAGATGAGAGTCTGGTTCTTCCGACGAAACAAAGTAGCAACCGATAGTGAAGCTCATGCACGATGTCTTCCCTAATCCGAAGGGGGTTGATCACGACCTCACTGCCACCAAACTCCATAAAGTTGAACCCTCCGAATATTGCCGAATATTGATCTTGACGTCCCCCTTCCCTGCCGAGATCTACGCGTTCTATTTCGTACGCGGCCTCCGCAAGCTCATGCGGCGACATATGAGAATGCAGCCATCGCGAGAAAACCCCAAGAACTGCCACTACGTGGGCCGAAGATGATCCGAGGCCCGATCCCCAAAGGGCGTCTGAATGTGATAGTAAAGTGAAGCCCCGTTTTACCCCCAACTTGACAACCACCGCTTTCGCCAGGTCGAGGGTCCCGGAATATGCAATTCCGCTCCCGATGTTTCCGCTAACCACTGAGGCTTCGTCCAGATCATGCATCCGGAAGGAGTTGTCGCTTCCAGGCTCCAAACATGCGTAGGCATGCTTAGCAATGGTGACATTTAATACCGAACCCCCGTGTTGCTCTGGATAGGGGGAAACATCAGTACCGCCACCCGCCAAGGATATACGAAGAGGTGCTCTAGCACGCAACAACACTATACTCGTACCTTGGAGGCGGTTTCTATCTCGCGGTCTAACCTGCGAATTTGCTGATAGGCCATCGCATACAGAGTAGCAGCTGATGTGCATAAGCAAAATCTGGACGATTGTAAACAAGCGCGGAGCGCCGTTCGGCTAAACTCCGATCCTTTGGCATTTTCAACGCGACTGATTTAGTCCGGGTTTTTTACAGCTCAACTTGGCCTGCTCGCCATTTCTGGCTCAGGTGCCTCTTCGGATGAACTTGATAGACGCGCGGGCCCCGGAGTTATATATGTCATAATGTGCCAGATCATAGCGAACCCTACTATTAATCCCTGCAATATGCTACGGCTTGCTCCCTTAGACTGTCCCACTCGGCGGCGGAAAGTAATTGGAATCTCGATGATAGCAAGCTTTCTAGCCAGTGCAATGAGCATCATATGAAGCGAGAAATGACTTCCTCCAACAACGAGATCGGGAAGAATCCGCTCGAGTGCCCCCCGGCGGATCACTCTGAAGGTACAACCCACGTCGCTTAGGCGAGCCGCTCCCAGGAACTGCGAGTTCCAGAATCTGAGGCGCAACAAGGTACTAATGACAACATTCCCCCAAATGAAGAAATGATCCATCTGAGAATCTTGCTCCGCCAAACCAGGGACAACCCTGGTCCCTATGACCATGTCTGCTTGATTGATATAAGCTAAAAACTTCTGCAAATCGGCGGCTGAAAAGGTCCCGTCCCCCTCGGTCAGGACAATGACCTCAACACCTGGGACTTTTAGAGCTTCTTCAAGCCCCCTAATACAGGCATAGCCATATCCTTGGCGGGTCTCTTCGACAACGCTTGCGCCCGCAGCCTCGGCCTGGGCTGACGTTCTATCACGGCTATTATTGTCAATTACTATAACTTTTTCCACCTCGGGACGAACTTTGAAATCTCGGACTGCGTCACCAATGGATGGTGCATCATCGTACGCAGTCATCGCCACTACGACTTGGGTTGAACCGGATTCGGCCCAAGCGTCGATTGGTTGCCCGCACCGATGGTTATGATTTAGGACTTGAGCTTTTCTCATCAATCGCGACTTTGTAATTATAACGACACTAATGGCCAGCAAACTAAAAATACCCCAGAAAAAGAAGTCTGCAATGAAAATCTTTGCACGATCCAAGAATACTAGCCAATCGGGAGTGCGGGGATGGATGAAGTATAGGAACGTCAAAAAGGGATGCAAGAGTGCCCCAATTAGCGCCAGCATGACTACAAGGAAGGCTACATAAACCAACATGGTCCCTATTTCCCCAGACTCCTTTATTCATTTCGGAGGGCGGAGGTCTGGATCGGACCCAGATATGATCCTTCCCCGCCCTCGATGTCAGGTGTTTCCATGTGTGATGAGCAATTCCTCTCGACTATCCAATGTGGAGTCACCTTGCAGAAGGTGACAATGTACTTTGTATATTTTGCGCTTCGGGGACTCCGTTTGAGTAGGATAGAGGGTCTTTGGTGGATCTCTGGAAGACCGTGCGTTGAGCCTTCAATTGGCTGGGCCAAACCCTTTCACCAGGCGATCATCTATCGACAGGCGCAAGCTAGCGCCATTCGAGCAACAAACAAAACATATCCGCATTAGCTGCCCGCATGCGGCGGTCTCGTTATCACGTCTATAGTATTCGACAAATCTGGGTGCCTGCAAGGGTCGAGTTCGGGCAGACAAATAACAGCCTGAACTAATTAGGAAGGCGATCGGGCTTCCGGCGCGCATTTGTTTGGGAGGAGTTGACCTGCGTCTCCAAAAACAGCAACGTGGCCGCCTGAGGCCTTTGGGAGGTGATTAATGTTCAGAGGATTCGCAATTCTGTGTTTTGTGGCAACAATGCTGCTCGTGAACTTTCCGCTAACGGTCAGTGCAGGACAGGATGGACCGGGGCAGTCAATTAGAATCGGGGGCATTCACGCGCATGAAGGTGTTCCCCCGCTTAAGCCGTTCGGTCAAGACGGGCCTGGGCAGTAGTCGGGGTTGTTTGGTTAGTCAGCATTTAGCCCGGCATGACAGTACTGATTAAACTACACCAGGCGGCCATCCCCTCCACTTAGATGGATGCTGGGACCAAATAAGGGCACTCATCCCAAAAGTGCAGATATACGTAGAGGGACACCTATTCCGATGTCAACCCTTGGGAAGCGAATCAAACGGGCACGGCAGGCAGTAGGGCTGACCCAAGAAGAGTTGGGGGGCCCAGAGCTGACTAAGGGATTCATTAGCTCGCTTGAGCACGACCGAACCAGGCCGTCAGCGGCGACGCTAGTGCGCCTAGCGGCGCGGTTGGGTCGTCGCGTCTCCTACTTTCTTAACGGCGAAAGCGTCGTGTCGGAGAAGGTCCTGGCTCTACTTGAGAACCAAGGGCAAGGTGAGCTCGCCCGGGGTGAGTACAACTCTGCGCGTGATGCATTCGGCGAGCTCGCCGAGTTGGCAACGGCGTGCCGGAGTGAAGTGATGAAGGCACGGGCGGAACTGGGGCTTGGGGAGACCGAGCTTGGCGCAGGACGGCATTGCGAAGCGCGCCCGTACTTCGACAACGCGCTCAAAGCAGGACGAATGACAAAGGATCCTCTGACTGAGTGCCGGGCGCTGTATGGGCTAGGCCTGGTGGAATATCACCAAAGCGACTTCTTGCAGGCGGTGACGCTGCACGAGGAAGCATTGGTGGTGCTGACCAGGTTGCGCGAGCCTGAGACGTTGCTGGAGGGCGAAATCCACCTATATCTCGGTACCGCACTCATGCGTCTCGGGCGCATGGAGGAGGCAGTATGGGCATTCACGCGAGCGCGTGATCTGTTCAGCGAACCGGCGCAGCCCCAATGGGCTGGACAGGTGCTAACGGCTTTGGGCGAGATCTCCGCGAAGAATGGTGATTGGAAAGGTGCGTTGGAGTTGTACGAGCGTGCACTAGTGCTCTTTCGGCAGTGCGATGAAGGTAGCGCGGCAGCGCACGTACGAAGTGACCTGGGCCTCCTGCTCCTCGAAAGAGGTCGCCCGCAAGAGGCACTGGAACACTTCGGAGCAGCCCTCACCATTAGGGAACGGCTTAAGGACAGAGCGGGCGAGTGCCGGGTTTTGACCGAGCTAGCGCGGTGCTACTTCGTCTGCGGGGATTTGGTGCGAGCCGAGGAATACGCAAACCGGGCGAGCGTTAGCAGTCGGGAGATCGGTCAGCCGGAAGCAGAAACTCGGGCGCGGATCGTCCTCGGGATGGTCGCAGCAGATGCGGGAAACATTGAGGAGGCGGAAAGGGAGATTCTGGCTGCCCAACAGCAGTCTCGCATGTTGGGAATGATCCCAGACCTCGTGGCAACCTGCTGCGAGCTTGGGTGGCTGGCAAAATGGCGAGGAAGATATAAGGAGGCCGAGGCGAACTATGAACAAGCCTACGAAGCACTTAAGGCGGTAAAGCCAAACGACACCGTTGCCGTGCTCCATTTGGCCGATCTAGCAGGCCTCCGGGCCAAGTTTGCCCGAGCACAAGATGAAAGGCACCATTCCCCGCAAGGCGGATAAACCACATGATGTAGGAGGCGCTTGTTTCGCAAACGAAATTAGGGGGGTTGAGAACGAGAAGAAACCGCCCCCCACTGTTTCCGCCGCGCAGTACCGCGTGAGATACGTTACGTTCGCTGCCAAGACCTGAACGCCGGCCGCGGCACCTCGTGGGCAAATCAGGCCGGAGGCACCGGCGATATTTCATCGGAGTAATCGAGGCTGACAACCTGCTAAAACGCTGACCACTGATGCGCCATGTGCCCCCAGCGGCGGTAACCCGCAGCACAAGATCGCGGGGGTTACGGGGCGTGTTTTAGGGCTTCGGCGCTTGCCGTCCGCAGCGCCGCCTGCAGCTGCGGGTCCTCGCCGCGCTCCATATCTGCAACGGTCAGTGTGGCCACCGCGTCGGGGCTGACCCCGACGTTTTCGACCTCCGCGCCGCCTGGGGTGGTGATCCGGGCGACCGTCACGGACATCCCCCCTTCGGGGAGCGCCACCTCGATCGCCGCGCCCAACGCCCCCGCCGTCTTTTCGCCGATAATCGTGGCCCGCCCGTGCTCTTTCAGCGCCGCTGCCAACAACTCGGATGCGGACGCACTCCCCTGGTCGACCAGCACGACCAACGGGGTCTCGGGAAACGACGGAGCGCCCAGGGTCCGAAGCACGCTCGGGCCGCTGCCGTGTTCAGCGATGCGGGCCAGATCCGTCCGGGGCGGCAGGAACAGTCCGCCCACGCGCGCCGCTTCGCTGACGAGCCCGCCGGGATCCCCCCGCAGATCGAGAATGATGGACCGCACCGGCCCCTGCGCGGCCAGGGCTTCCAACGCCCCGCCCAGCACCCCGCCGGATCCGGCGGAGAAGAGGAACAGCCGCGCGTAGGCGATCCCCGGCGAGATGAACGTCGCGTAGGCGGGGATCGATGGGATCGGGGCGCGCACCACCGAGGTCTTCACCACCTGATCTCCCCGCTGCAGCACCAGATCCACGGTCGAGCCGATCGCGCCACGAATCGCGGTGCTCGCCTCCTCGGCGGCCACGTTCTTGAGGGGGGTGCTTCCCGCTTGCACGATTCGGTCGAACCGCTTGAGGCCCGCTCGCTCCGCCGGCGACCCGGGCAGCACATCCTCCACGAAGATCCACGCCGTCCCGCTGTCGTCCTTTCGAGACGAGATGCGGACGCCGATCCCCGTAATCCCCGGGTCCCCAATCAATTGCTGACGGCCCTCCTGGAACTGCTGCGGGGGGAGGAAATACGTGTGGCTGTCGTGCAGCGACATAAGCATCGCCTGGGTCGCCGCGTAGGCCAGCGGCGTCGCCGGCACCGCCCCCGACCCCGCCGCCTGCCGGAACTCCGCCACAAACCCGGACTCTGCCTTCGCCAGCGCCGTACCGACCGGGATATCCGGGAGCGCGGCGGCGTCCAGGTGGGTCCCCTGCCGCAGGATATCGATCGCGACATTCAAAGCCACCACCGGGTCCACAGGATCGACATAGTCCCGCTGGAGCACCCGGAGGGCGGCCACGACGAGCAACCCGTCGGCCGCCTCGGCAGGACGGACGACCCCCATGGAACCGACGGCCAGGACGACCGCGAGGATCAGAACCATCCACTGCCTGCGCCGTATCCACGCCGTCATGCGACCACCTCCAAGATCACCTCAGGGTATCCCATCGGGATCTATACGAGCGTTACGTCGGGCGGTCGACGGAAAGTCCCGCGCCCGGTAACTTCTCCACGATCCCCGACAATCCTAGCGATCGCGGAGGGCTCAACCGTTCCTCTGCGTATCGCACGCATCGAGGATTCGAGTGCCGTCCTCTTCCGTCCATGGTGCATTATACCCATGCGCGATGACGGGATCATGACAGCAGCAGCAAACGGCCGCAACCGCCAGCGGCCGTCGTTGGGGGGATGCCCTCCCCCGGCCTCCCGATCACGCGCCGGCCCGGCCGACGGCAATCAGGGCGAGAAATTCGAAGACGAGAGTCGCCGCCAGGAGCGCCGTGATGGCGGAGGGGTCGTGCGCGGGCAGCACTTCCACCACATCAAATCCGACGAAGGGGATGCCGGTGAGCTGCCGGACGGTGTGAAGCCCGAAGATGCTGGTGGGGCCGCCGGCCTCCGGCGTCCCG
The DNA here is from genome assembly GCA_035307765.1 of bacterium. Classification (NCBI taxonomy): domain Bacteria; species bacterium. Next base: position 211,431 of record DATGHU010000026.1, read on the forward strand.
GTGCCGGGAGCGAACGACGGATCGAAGAAGTCGATGTCAAAGCTCAAGAAGGCCGGACGGCCGGCCACGCGCTCGCGGATCGCTCGGGCGACATCGGCCGGCGACATCGAGAGCAGATCCTGCATAAGCACCACCTGAAAGCCGAGCCCGCGGGTCTCGTCCAGATCGCCGGGGGCGTACTCGCTGCCGCGCAGCCCCACCTGGATCGAATGCGCCGTGTCCAGCAGCCCCTCTTCGCACGCCCGCCGGAACGGCGTGCCGTGGGTGTAGCGGACGCCCCAGTAATTGTCCCAGGTGTCGGAGTGCGAGTCGAATTGGACGAGCGCCACGGGCGCCCCCCGCCGCCGCACCATCCCGCGGAGCTCGCCGAGCGTGACGGAGTGGTCGCCGCCGAGGCCGATCGGCACGAGGCCGCCCTTGGCGAACTCCGACCAGCGGTCGTCGATGCTTTGATAGGTCCGCAGAATCTCGCCCGGAACGGTCGCAACGTCACCGCCGTCGACCACGCGGAGGCGCTCCAGGGCGTTGATCCCGTGGAACTGGTTCGACGGCCGGAGCAGGACCGAGATGTCCCGGATCGCCGACGGCCCAAACCGCGCGCCGCTCCTGAAGCTCGCGCCGGTGTCAAATGGGATGCCGACAATGGCGACATCCGCCGCGGAAGCTTCCGGGGCGGGCGAGTACGGCAAGCGCATGAAGGTTCGGATCCCGGAAAATCGCGGCACCTGGGTCGCACTGGGCAGATCCGCGGCCGTCATGCGTCGACCTCCGGGCGAGCCCGCGGGATGGACCGCGCCACGACGGTCACCGCGCGCGCCGCAACCCACACGACGTCAGCCACCTCGATCACCTCTTGGGCCGCTTTTGCCATCCGTGGACGCGCAGGCGCCCGCCGGTTCCGTCCTCATCCCGCACGAACCGCCGAGCGTGGGCCGCCCGACGCGACGGCATGCATTCCAAACCCTTCGCCGAAGCGCCGGCCGGCGGTTGCCGCTCGGAAGACGTTCCTCACGTCGATGCGGACCTCACCCGGCCTGTGGGACCCTCCCCGCTGTTGCCCCTCACCGCGACGATCTCCTGCCGCCGACGCTGCGCCTCGACGGTCTCGCTCCGGAGCACGAGGGATCGAGTTACGGGCCCGCCGCGGGGTCCCGGCCGCCTCCCTCGAGGTTCGGCCGGATTGGATCCACGATCAGCGGGCCCGATGGAGCGTGGACGTCGTCACGGTCTCGGCGACGACCCGCCCGCGAAACAGCACGTACCGACGCGCCGCGCGCGTGCGGAACGCCTCGGCGAACGTCGGCGCCTCGATGACGTTCAGGCTGGCGACCGCCCCCACCCGCACCCCGTAGTCGCGGAGCCCCAAGATGCGCGCGGCGCTCACCGTGCACATCTCCGCCAACGTCTCGACCTCGCCGGGCTGCGTGAACTGCAGGGCGTGCGCGGTGATCTGCCCCACCTCCAGCGGATCCGCCTGCCCCCAGCTCGGATAGAAGGTGTCCTTGACGCAGTCCTGCCCAAAGGCGGTGACGACGCCGGCGGCCAGCAGCTCCTTCACCCGCGGCACGCCCCGCCGGATCGGCTGCCGGTCGAACCGGCCCTGCAGCATCAGGTTCGTCGCGGGGTTGGTCACCACGTTCACCCCGGCGCGGGCCATTAGGTTGATGACCTTGGCGGCGTACGGGTCGTCGTACGCCGCGAGCGCGCAGATGTGCCCCGCCGTGACGCGGCCCCCGTAGTGGTGCCGGAGGGTGCGCGCCGCAAGCTCCGCGAGCGTCCGGGATTGGGGGTCGTCGGTCTCGTCGACGTGCATGTCGATGTCCGCCCGGTACCGGCGCGCCAGGGCAAACGCCGTGTCGATGTGGCGGACCGAGTCCGCGGGGGTGTCCTCGTTGTGCGGCATCCCGCCGACCACCTCCGCGCCCGCGCGCATCGCCCTCGCCAGCAGGCGATCGGTCCCCGGGCTCTTCACGATGCCTTCCTGCGGAAACGCCACGATCTGGATCCGGCACAGGTCCCGGTATCGGCGGCGCGCCTCCGCGACGCCGCGGAGAGGGGTGAGCCCGCCGATCGGGTCCACGTCGACGTGGGTCCTGATCTCGGTGACCCCGTGGGTGACCGCGAGCTCGATCACGCGGCCGGCCCGGCGGGCCACGTCCTCGACCGTGTACCGGCGCTTGGCCTCCCACATGATCTCGATCGCCTCGGCGAGCGTCCCGGACAGGTTCGCCCGGACTCGCTCGCTCACCAGCACCTTATCGAGGTGGATGTGGGGCTCCACGAACGTCGGCGCGACCAGCCGGCCGTCGGCGGGGATCTCCACCGGGGCCCTCCCGCGGATCGTGGGGGCGATCTGGACGATCCGCCCGCGCCGGACCCCCACGTCCGCGACGCCCTCGTGCCCCGGAACGCGTCCCCGCCGGACGATGAGATCACACGCCGCCATCGCGCCTCACCCCTCCCCACCCGCGGGCGTACCCGGCGAGGGGGCGGTCCTCGACCCGAACCGGCCGAGCGCAAACATCCGGGTCGCCTGGGGCGTGGCCCCGCTCATCGCCAGGTCGGCCAGGACGTCGCCGACGACGCACGCAAACTTGAAGCCGTGCCCGGAGAAGCCGCAGGCCAGCACGACGTTGGGGTGGGCGGGGTGGCGGTCGATGATGAAGTGCTGGTCCGGCGTGTTCGTGTACATGCAGGTCGCCACGGCCCGCAGCGTCCCCGGGGCGTCCGGCATCAGCGTCGCCAGGTGCGCCCGGATCTGCGCGACCTCCGCCTCGCTCACCTCCCGCCGGATCGTCTGCGGGGTGGTGCGCTCCCCGTGCGCGTGGTGAAAGGCGGACTTGATCCCCTGCCCCTCGATGTACGGGAACCCCCCCGCCGACACCCCGTCGTCCTCCCACAGGCAGATCGGCACCCGCATGAACTCCTCGATGTGCGCCCGCGGCTCGAACCAGCAGAGCGCCACCCGCTCCACCTCGAGCGGCAGGGCCAGATCCGGCACCACCCGGTCCGTCCACGGCCCGGCGGCCAGCACCAGCCGGCCCGCCCCGTACGTGTCGCCCGACGTCCGGACGCGCACCTCCCCAGACGCAGCACTCCACTCCTCCACCGCTTCGTGGAAGCGCAGGTCGGCGCCGCGGCGCCGCGCGGCGTCCAGGTGCGCCGTCACGCACCGCTCGGGGTTGAGCAGCCCGGCCTGGGATTCGTAGAGCGCCACGTGCCCCGACCTGAGTCTGACCACGGGGTAGCGCTCGCGCACCTCATCCGGGGTGAGCGTCTCCACCGGGATGCCGTGCGTGCGCGCGCTGAGCGCCGCCCCGGCAACGGAAGGGACGTCGGGGGGACCGATGTGGAGCGCGCCGGTGATGGTGAGCAGGGAAGTCCCTGACTCTCCCTCCAGCGCCCGCCAGAGATCGTAGGCCTTGAGCACCAGCGGCACGTAGTCGGGCCCTTCCCAGTACGCCTGCCGGATGACGCGCGTCCCGCCGTGCGAGGACCCCCGATCGTGCGCGGGACCGAACTGCTCGAGGCCCAGCACGCGCGCTCCCCGGCGGGCCAGATGGTAGGCCGCGGCGCTCCCCATGCCGCCGAGCCCCACCACGATCGCGTCGTACTCACCCGTGCCCATCGTCTCCATCCCCCCTCTGCCCGTCGAAGGGCCGCGCCCTGGCCGGCCCCGGCCCATCAGTCCAGCTGCATCGTCAGGTTCCCGTCGTGCTCGAGCCGGATCCGGGCGGCCGGCCCGGCGACCACCGTCGTGTCCGCCTCCTCCACGAGCGCCGGTCCCACGATCGTCTCATCGGGCGTGAGGCGGCCGCGGTCGTACACGGGGGTAGGCAGGAACGCCTTGGCCTCGGGAAAGTAGACTTGCCGCGTCTCCACGAGCGCGGACCCGCCGCTCCCCGCAGGCGCCTCGAACCGGACGCTCCCCACCGAGGGTGGGGCGACCGCGCGCAGGCGCCAGGAGACCACTTCGACCGGCGCCGCCTCCACGACGCGGTCGAACCGCCGGCGGTACTCGGCCTCGAACGCGGCCAGCAGCGCCGCCGCATCTCCCCGCGCCACCGCCCCGGCCGGCAGCGGGACCGTCACCTCGTACCCCTGCCCCACGTACCGCATGTCCGCGGAGAGCTCGAGCCGGATCTCGTCCGGATCGGCTCCGGCGTCTCCCAGCAGCCGGCGCGCGCCCGCCTCGAGCTCCGCGAGGGCCGCGGCCACGTGATTCCAGTCGAGCCCGGCAATGGGGGACACCAGGCTCCGCGTGTACTCGATGCTGCGCGGGGCCACCAGCATGCCGACGGCCGACGCCACGCCGGCGGCGTGCGGGAAGCTCACCTCGCGGACGTGCAGCAGGCGCGCCAGGCCGTAGGCGTGGACCGGGCCGGCCCCCCCGAAGGCGACCAGGCGGTAGCGGCGCGGGTCGCGCCCCCCCTCGGCGATGTGGATGCGGGCGGCGGTCGCCATGTTGTTGTTCACCACCTCGTGGATGCCTGCCGCGGCCGCCGTGACGTCGAAGCCGAGCGACGCCCCCAGCGCTCCGAGCGCCGCCTCCGCCCGCCCGGCATCGAGCGCCATGCGGCCGCCGAGAAAGCGCTCCGGGTGGAGGTACCCGAGGTGGAGGTCGGCGTCGGTCACGGTCGGCTCCCCGCCGCCCAGGCCGTAGCACGCCGGCCCGGGAAATGCGCCGGCGCTCTCCGGGCCGACCTTCAGGAGCCCCAGGCCGTCGAGCCGGGCCACGCTGCCGCCCCCCGCGCCGATCTCGATCAGCTGCACCGCCGGCACGCGCAGCGGCAGCCCGCTCCCCTTCTTGAAGCGGTGCACCCGCGCCACTTCCATGGCGTGGGTGCGCTCCGGGACCCCCGCGTGGATCAGGCTGATCTTGGCCGTGGTCCCCCCCATGTCGAAGGCGATCACTTCCGGCCAGCCGGCCTCCCCCGACAGGTGGGCCGCGGCCATCGTCCCCGCGGCGGGGCCCGACTCCACCACCGTGATCGGCCGCGCCGCCGCCTCCCGCGCCGTGGTCATGCCGCCGTCCGAGAGCACGACGAACAGCGGGGCGCGCACGACCTCGCCGAGCCGGAGGAGGTAGCGGGCGGCCAGCGGCTGCACGTAGGCGTTGGCCACGGCGGTGGAGGTGCGCTCGTACTCGCGGATCTCCGGCGCGATGTCGCACGCGGCGCACACCGCGATCGAGCCGTCGCCGTCCGAGAGCAGGCGCGCCGCCCGCCGCTCGTGCTCGGGATTGCGGTAGGCGTTGAAGAACGCCACGGCGATCGCCTCCACCCCTGCCGCGGCGAGAGCGCGGCCCGCCGCGCGCACGCCGGCCTCGTCGAGCGCCAGCACCTCCTCCCCGCCCGCGCCGATGCGCTCGCGCACCGCCAGCCGGAGGGACCGCGGGGCGAGCGGCGCGGGGCGCTCCAGGAAGAGATCGAAGGTGTCGTAGCGCAGCTCGCTCCCGATCTCGAGCGTATCCCGGAATCCTTCGGTCGTCACCAGGCCGACCCGGGCGCCGCGCCGCTCGATCAGCGCGTTGCTGATCAGGGTCGTCCCGTGGATCACCCCGTCCGTCGGTCCCCCCAGGGCCTCCAGCCCCGCCGCGATCGCGCGCGTCGGGTCATCAGGGGTCGTGAGCAGCTTGTGCACCAACACGGTCCCCGTGCGGCCGTTCCAGAGCGCCAGGTCGGTGAACGTTCCGCCGACGTCGACCCCCACGAGGCGAACCGTCACAGGCCGTACGCCTCTCTCGCCGCAGCCTCGGAGATCACACCGGCGTCCAGATCGGCCCGCACCGCGTCCCGGGCGCGGCCGCGGGGGTCGCCGTACCCGCCGCCTCCGGGGTAGCGCACCTGCACCCGGCCGCCCGGGGCCAGCCGGCTTCTGCCCTTTCGAGGGAAGCCGTCCTCTCGCCCGTCGACCGCGATCCCGGCCCGCCCGCCCGGGAGGCCGCCGAGGAGCCCGCGCGGCGGGTGGTCCACCCGGTCGACGAACAGCGAGAGGGTCGCGGGGGCGGAAGCGAGCAGCTCGAGTTCCATCTCCTGCCCCAGCCCGCCCCGGAACCGTCCCGGACCCCCCGAGTCGGTGGCGAACTCTTTTCGCCAGATCCGGAGCGGCGCGGTCGCCTCGATGATCTCCATCGAGCCGCAGACGACGTTCGAGGGGAAGCAGGTGCACGCCAGCCCGTCGGATCGGGGGCGGGCTCCCATGCCGCCGTTCAGGAACAGGATCGACGTGAACGGGCGGCGGTCGGGCCACGCGCCGGAGACGACGACGCGCAGGGTCGGCGCGCTGCCCGAGTCCGCGATCACCCGGTCGGGGATCACCGGGGCCAGCGCGTCGTAGACGAGCGCGGCCAGGCAATGGCCGACCAGCTGCCGGGCGTGAACCGGCGCCGGGCGGCGCGGGTTCAGGATCGACCCCTCCGGAGCCGTGACGCGGATGGGACGGTACGATCCCTCGTTCCGCGGGGTGAACGGGTCGAGCGCGCACTTGAGCGGGTAGCAGGTGTACGCCTCGGTGTAGTTCAGCACGGTGTTGAGGCTCTGGCGGACCTGCGGGGAGGTGCCGGCGTAGTCGACGTCGATCTCGTCCCCGCGCACCCGCACCTCCGCCTCCAGGTGCACCGGCTCCTCGCCGGTCCCGTCCGTGTCGAGCCGGCTCCGGTAGGTCCCGTCGGGGATCGCGGCGATCGCCCGCCGCATCGCGGCTTCGGCGCGGCCGCAGACCTCCTGCGAGACGCCGTCCAGACCGCCGAGGGCGGTCTCCTCGACCAATTCGAGCAGGCGCTGGGCCGCGGTCTCCCCCGCGGCGACCTGCGCCATCAGGTCTCCGGTGACCTGATCGGGCATGCGGACGTTGGCGCGGAGCAGGCGGAGCAGATCGTCGTTGGGCCGCCCCTCGCGGTAGAGGAGCATCGGCGGCACGAGCACGCCCTCCTCGTAGACCTCGCGGGTGTCCGCCGACCACAACGTCCCCCCCATGTCGACCATGTGGGCGATGCTCCCCACCCAGGCCAGCACGCCGCCGTCCCCAAAGACCGGCGCCAGGATCGTGACGTCGGGGAGGTGCCCGGAGGCCAGCCAGGGATCGTTGGTGATGCCGACGTCGCCCGGCCGCCAGTCCGCCGCAGGGCGGATCCGGAGGAAGTGGGCGAGGGTGCGGGAGATCACGGCGTTGAACGACGGGATGCCCAGCGTATTCTCGGCCACGGCGTTTCCAGCCGCGTCGAAGATGACGCAGGAGAAGTCGTTCGACTCGCGCACGATCGGCGAGAACGACGTGCGCACCAGCGTCGTCGCCGCCTCGTCGGCGATCGCGATCAGGCGCCGCCAGACGATCTCCAGGCCGATCGGGTCGAGAGCCGCCGGCGCGCCCCCCGACCGCGGGGTTTCGGACCGCGAATGGTCCGTCATCGGCCGCTCCCGCGCCCCAGGCTCGGTCCCCGCACCGCCACGCGCTACGTCCTCCCGGCGAGGAGCGGGGTGAAGTTCAGCGCATCGACCAGGTGGATCACGACCCCTTCCGGGGACCGCGGGAAGTGCTCCCCCTCGGTCGAGTGATAGGCGATGATCTCCAGCACCCGCGGGGGGATCTCCCACCGGCTGGCGACCGCGAACCCGCCGAACGGATGGCGGTACGAGCGGGCGGCCTGGCTCCACCCCCACGTCCCGCCCTGCTCGGCAAACTCGATCGGCTTGCCGACGTCGTGCAGGAGCGCGCCGCAGACCAGGACGTCGTAGTCCAAGCGCAGCGCTTCACCCGCGTAGAGGCCCTCGTACATCTCGTACGCGCCGATCGCCATCTGGGTCACCCCGCGAACGTGGTGCGCCAGCCGGAACGGGCGGTCGGTCAGCCGCAGCGAGGCCGGCATCCGGTCCAGATCCTCCGGCTCCCACCCGCCCGTCCGCAGCGCCTCGAGCCAGCACCCCACCGTCTTGTCCGCGAGCGCGCGCTCGCGGAGCCGCTCGATCTCCGGCAGCCGCGCCACCAACCGGCGCGCCAGCGCAGCGTCGATGGACGTCGTCATGCCGCTCCTCCTCCTGCCCGGGCCGTCATGCCCCGGTGCCGATCGCGTCGCGGATCGGCCCGGCGACAGCCTCGGCGCGGGCGATGGCCGCGTCGATCTGGGGCTGGATGGTCCCGAGGTACCGGGTCGGATCCATCAGCGCGGCGATCTCCTCCGGGGCAAGGGATCGCGTGACCCGCGGGTCACGGCGCAGCGCCTCGGCGAGGTCGATGCCCTCCGCGTAGCAGACAGTGGCACAGTCGTAGAGGACCTCGTGCGCCTCTTGCTTCCCGAGCCCGCGCCGGGCGAGCTCCATCATGATCGGCTCCGAGAACACCAGGCCCTTCGTCAGCTGGAGGTTGGCCGCCATCCGCGCCTCGTCGACGGCCAGCCCGTCCAGCAGCCGGCGACCGAGGTCGAGCATCGTCGACAAGAGCAGACACGACTCCGGAATGACCACCTGCTCGACCGCCACGCGCACCCCGTCGCGCTCGTCCTCGGCGACGAGCTCCAACTCGGCGGCGACGTTCCGCCGGATGAGGCGGCTCAGCCCCAGCAGCCATTCGCACGTCGTGGGGTTGCGCTTAAAGGCGAGCGTCGTGCTGCCGACCTGGGTACCCACCTCGAAGTGCTCGTGCAGCTCCCCGATCTCGGTCCGCATCTTGGTCCAGACGTCCTTGGCGATCTGCTGAACGGTGTTGGCGACGAGGCCGAGCGCCGTCAGGAACTCCTGGTACCGCGCTCGCGACAGCTGCACGCTGGCATCCGGCACCCCAAGCCCCAGCCGCTCGCAGACCCGCGCCTGCAGGACCAGCCCCTGACTGCCGAAGCTGGCCTGGCTCCCCACCACCCCTGTGACCTTCCCCACCAAGAGGCGCGGCCGCAGCTCCAGCAGGCGGCGGAGGTGACCGGTGCAGTCGTCGAGCCACATCGCGAACGTGAACCCGAGCGTGATCGGCAGCGCATGCTGCGAGTGCGTCCGGGCGACCCTGACCGTGTGCCGGTGGCGGACCGCCAGACGCGCCAGCGTCTCGGAGAGCGCGCGCAGGTCGCGGACGAGCAGCCGCCAGGCATCCTTGAGCTGCAGGGCCAGCCCGGTGTCGTAGATGTCGGTGGTCGTGCTCCCGAAGTGCACGTAGCCCCGCGCCTCCGCCGAGCAGGCCTCGGCGAGCGCGCGGGTCAGCGCCACCGTATCGAGCCGGGTGTGCCGGTAGAGCTCGATGATCCGGGCGCGCGGCACGGCTCGAAGTGAGGCCTTCTGCGCGATCTCCTCTGCCGCGGCGGGCGGAATGATCCCAAGGCCGCCCTGGGCCCACGCCAGGGCGCCCTCGTAGGCCAGCCATGCCTCGAGCCGAGACGCCTCGGAAAAGACCTCCCGCATCTCCGGTGTTCCGAAGTGGTCCCGGTACAGCTCCATCTCCCCCGGGTATACGTGCGACGCCGGCCCCTTGCCATCAGCTATCGCTTCCCCGTCACCCCGACCAGGCTGCTCGCGCGGCCCAGGGGCATCTCCCGTGCCCGACCGTATCCTGCTGCGCCTCCGTCCCGCCTGTTTGGGTGCCATTTGAGTTCCGGTGTCACATTCTATGCGGTCAGACGGGCCTCCTCGACGAACGTAGCGATGACGGAACGAGCTGCTAGCCAGCCCCAGCGGCGGTGGAGTCTGCGGCAAGAATGGGATCGAGTCGCTGGAGGCCGGTCCTGAGCATCCGCGTGGAGACTTGGCGAAGATCAGGGCGATGCGGCGAACTTTGGCCGTGACGATGGCGCGGTGCCAACCCGGGAGGCCCTGGAGAGATCCCCTGGCGCCGCAGCCGGCGAACCATGGGCCGCCATAGACCCCGGGATATCGGTCGCGGCTATGTGGGCAGTTGTTTAGGGGACGATCACAAACGATCGACGACCGAGCAGCCGATAGATGCGAAAATCCCGGTCGAGGGTGAAGATCTTCGCCAACCTACGCTCCTCCGCCACCGCGACCAGGGAGGCGTCCGCCAGATCCATTGGCACGTCACGGTACTTCGACATGAGCCGTGCCATCCGATCGACCGTCGAGGCGCCCGTTTCCGCAAGGCGGAGATCCCCTCGCCGCAGGATGCGCCACAGGGCTTCCTGACCACGCCACCCCAAGCCCTCCCCGACGAGGTCCATGGCCTCCGTGAGGGCGGGCCAGGTTGTCAGCATCGGCGCGCGCAACAGTGGCAACTGCGCGACACACTTCGCGTGGTCGGGCTCGTCCTGGTCCAGCAGGGCCACGAGAGGGCCGGCGTCGGTCAGCGTCACGCGGACCGCCCGTGCTTACGGCGGAGAACTCGCCGAAATGCCTCACCGCTCCTGCGAGCACGGCCGCCACCGCCCCGCCCGAGTCCAATCACGTCAGCCAACCTAGGGGCCAACGTGGCCCCCAAGACCTGTTCACAGTACCGGCCGATCGCCCGCCGAATACTTTCAGACGTAGACGTCCCTTCCGTCTGCGCGGCGCGTTTCAACCGCCCTTCCAGCCCGGGATCCAAGCGGAAACTCTTCGCCATCACACGGTCCGTATGTATTATGTCCTGCTTGAATTGTATTACATTCGTCAGGCAAACGCAAGGGTGCCGAAGTCCGGAGCAAACGAGAGTGGACCCGCGCAGTGCACCAAGCAGGTCCACTCCGTCAACTTACGAACGGGGTTGCACCCTCCAAACAGAACCCCACAGAAATTCAAGATGTCCCGATCACCCACAGACCCGCTCGGAAAAACCCTGGCGCCATTTCGAGGGTTTGACAGAATACTATGAGTCTGTCATTAATGGCAACATGGCCAGAAAGAAGACCACGATCGACATTGAGGACACCCTGCTCAGGGCCATGAAGGTGCTGGCCGCGCGCACGGGCAAGAAGGTGTACGAGGTCGTTGAGGATGCTCTCCGCGGATACTTGGGGGTCGGAGCACTGGAGAAGATCTGGAACCGGAGTCAGCTGACAGGCAAGGAAGCTCTCGAAATCGCCTATCAGGAACTCCACGCTTCGAGAAAGTAGGTGGATCGGGCGGTTCTCGACCCCGGGGGGGCTGTTCGCCGCCTAGCCTGACGCACCAAGACCCCGGCTCAGATACTGCTTGTCTTGGATTGGCGGGGGGGTCGAATTCATTGTCTCCCAGAATTCACCCAATGCGCGGAGGGCCGCTCTCCTACGTCCCAAGTTCAGGAAGTATGCGACGGTAGACGCAGTGGGCGCGTATCTGACTCCGCTCGAGCACAGGGCCAGCATGGTCGTCGACCCCGAACCGGGTTCCAGGCTGGCACCCGACCCCGGGGGTGATGACCTGATCGCCTTGGCCAAGGGTGCGGCCGCTCATTTTCCGGTGTCCCGAGACGCTCATCTAACCGGCCTCGGGCGATCTCAGCGTCCGATTGTCACCCTACGAGCGTTCCTCTCCACCCTGGAGAAAGACGATTGCCGCGATCGAGGTGAGACCATTGTCGCCGGACCCCGTTGAATGCCCGCGCCCCCCTGTGTAGACGACCGCAAGAAGTCGACCCGACAATGACCCCAGACTCGGATTCAGCGCGAGCCGCCCCGCAGGCGGTCGAGCCGGTCGGCAGCGACGCCGTGCCCCCCGCCCAAGCGATTCGTACCCTTGGCCTGACCCGACGCTTCGGTGCGCTGGCGGCCGTGGACGACGCGTCCATCGAGGTTCACCACGGTGAGATCTTTGGACTGATCGGGCCCAACGGGGCGGGGAAGAGCACGATGATCAAGATCCTGACCACGCTCCTCCCGCCTACCACCGGCCACGCCTGGGTGGCCGGATTCGATGTCGTGAGCCAGGCGCCGCGCGTCCGCCGCCGGATCGGCTATGTGCCGCAACTGGTTTCGGCCGATGGCGCGCTCACCGGATACGAGAATCTCCTGCTGTCCGCGCAGCTCTACAACATCCCGCCGAAGGAGTGCGCCCGGCGGATCCATGAAGCGTTGACGCTGATCGGCCTCCAGGATGCGGCCAACAAACAAGTGAGTCACTACTCTGGAGGGATGGTCCGAAGCCTGGAGATCGCCCAGAGCACCCTGCATCACCCCGCCGTGCTCTTTGCGGACGAACCCACAGTCGGCCTCGATCCCATCGCCCACCGAGCGGTCTGGGAGCACCTCCACGAGCTCCAGCAGCGCTTCCAGATGACGATCCTGGTCACGACCCACAGCATGGAAGAAGCCGATCAACATTGTGCCCGGGTCGCCGTCATGCATCGTGGCCAAGTGGTGGTCGTCGGCTCGCCGGCCAGCCTCAAGGCCCAGGTCGGGCCGGCCGCCACCCTGGATGACGCGTTCATCCACTTCACCGGAGCCACACTCGAACAAGGAGGGGACTTCCGTGAGCTCCTACGTACCCGCCATACCGCCCGACGTCTTTCGTGAACCCCCGGCCGCCCTGGCGTTCCTCCGCCACGTCTTCGCCGTCGCGGGCGCCGAGATCCGAAAGCTCCGGCACGACCCGCTCGAGCTACTGTCCCGGGCGGTTCAACCGACGCTCTGGCTGGTCGTCTTCGGCCAGGTGATGGCGCGGCTCCGGGGCGTCCCCACCGGGCGCCTCACCTATTTGGCCTTCATGGCCCCCGGGATCCTCGCGCAGAGCGTCCTCTTCATCGCCATCTTCTACGGGATCGCGACCATCTGGGAGCGCGACCTCGGGATCCTCCACAAACTGCTGGTGAGCCCGGCCACCCGAACGGCGCTGGTCCTCGGCAAAGCGCTGTCCGCGGGCGTCCGCGCCCTCTCACAAGCGATCATCGTCTACGCCCTCGCGGTGCTGATGCGCATCGACGTGAACTTCCACCCGGCGAACGTGGTGGGCGTCCTCGTGCTGGTCATCATGGGCTCCGCCCTCTTCTCGATGTTTTCGGTCGTCATGGCGTGCCTGGTCAAGACGCGGGAGCGGTTCATGGGCATCGGCCAGATCTTGACGATGCCGCTGTTCTTCGCCAGCAATGCCATCTATCCCATCAGCCTGATGCCCGACTGGCTGCGCCTGCTCTCGGCCATCAACCCCCTCACCTACCAAGTCGACGCCCTGCGCGCGCTCATGGTCAACGGCGGAACGAGTGCCCTGGGCTTGGGAACCGATTTTGGCGTCCTGCTCCTTGGGACCGCGCTGTTCGTGGGATTGGCAGCCAAGTTGTATCCACAGATGGTGACGTGACGTCCCTTCAAGGTCACCGAGACAAGCCTCGGCAAGCGGGCCTTGGACGGCCTGTGATCGGTGTGACGGATATGACGAGGATCGGGGCGATGTCCGAAGACGCCTGCGACGCCATCGAATGTCTCCCCCACCGTGCGGGATACCCTCGACGGCCTGGTCGAACCGATCGTTCCGGTTCTCCAGGAATTGATGCACTCCGCGCTCGCGCGGTTTCGATTCGGCAGAAGACAGAGCATACGTGGCATCGACGGGGACCGACTTCACCGAGCACCGCCCGCATCCTCACCGCCGCTGGCCGCGTAGGCCGTACTCGCTCGTCGGCTGCGGCGGTGAGGCCGCCATCCCCAGCCGTATGGTGGCGGGCGCCTGAATCAGGAGACAATCACGAAGCGGTCCAGGCCAGGACGTCCCACCCGTTGTAGAGATATCCCTGCGGATTCCAGAATCCATCACGCGGCTGCGTCCGACCGCGCGAGTCCGTCGCGCGCACCGCGATCTCGTGACGCCCGGGGGCGAACGTCGCCGTGAACTCCCACTGATACCACGCGTAGGCGGATCCGGGCGTCGTGATCCGGGCCGGCCGCCACGCCCCGCCGTCCGCCGAGACCTCCACCGTCGCGATCGCGGTCTCCCCCGCGTACGCGACACCGGCAAAGGCGCTCGACCCCGCCGGCATCGTCTCGCTGCCGGTCGGTGAGGTGAAGAACGAGTTCACCGGGAACACCGTGGTGGGGACGAAGTCCTGCGAGAAGTTGAAGGTCTTGTCGGTCGGATTGATCGGCACGGGGTTGATGCGGTAGAGATCTTTCATGTACGGTCCGTTCCACTCCTGAGCGCCCAGGTGAATCGCTCGGACCCACTTCACGTTGGCCGACCCGACCCATCCCGGAACCAGCGCCCGGACCGGAAACCCGTGCAGGACCGGCAGCGGCTGCGCGTTCATCTCGAAAACGAGCAGCGTGTTTGGGTCGAGGGCTTTCTCGATCGGGATGCTGCGGACGTACGGCGGAGCGGCGCCGTTGGGATCGCTTCCCTCGAACGCGACGTGATGGGCCCTGACCGTGGGGTTCGCCGACAGCAGCACGTCGCGCAAGCGAACGCCGGCCCACCGGGCGTTCCCGACGGCCCCGCGATCCCATTGCCCGCCCGCGGCCTTCGGCTGGAAGTGCCCGCGCCGGTTGCCCGCACACTGCAGCCACGCCGTCAGCTCGACGCGCGGCAACCGCTGCACCTCGGCCCACCCGAGGCGCAGCGGTTGCCCGACCTCGCCGTCCACGGTCATCTCCCACGTCTCCCGGCTGAGCTGCGCGTATCCCGGCAGATGCAGGCGGACGAAGAACCAGTCGTTGGGGGTGATCCACGTCCGCAGGGACTGAATCGGCGTCTCCAGGTTGATCGGCGACCGACTGATCACCTTCATCCCCGGGGCGACCCCCGGGATCGCGGGCTCCTGCGCCAGGGCGCCGCGGACCGCCGCCCACGACCCGCCCAGCGCCGCAGCCCCCACGAACACCCCCGATCGCACGAGCAGCCCGCGCCGCGTCAGGCGGTGGCTGCCCCCTGCCTCCAGTCCGGGCACGCGTTCCCCGTCCATCCCGCCCCCCTCCCTGTCGGTGGTGATCTTCCCCGCCGACCCAAGCGTTACTTGGTGGTCACCGACGGTGCGTCCAGCCCGTTCACCACGTCGAACTCGTCCCACATGCCGATCAACGCGTGGCCGGGGACGCCGCAGATGAGGGCGTACGTCCCGGCGCTCAGGGCGGTGAAGCTGAAGCGCAGCGGAGGATCGTGCGACGTGATGCCCGTCTCGAAGTCGGCGGGGGCCGCTCCGGGGAATGCCGGCGTCATCCCACTACCTTTCATGCGTTGGTCCCAGGCGGCCACCAGCGCGCTGTGTGAGACGTCCGCCGCGGCGTTTCGCATCGTCACCTGCACCCTGGTCCCAATCGGCACTTTCACGATCAGCGCACCGCCGGCGTAGCCGTTGAAGTTGTAACCGTCTGCCTGGGCCGCGGTGAGGTCCAAGGACGCGGTGCGCGTGGCGCCGTCGTAGCCGACGGGTGGGGGCGTCCCCGCCCCGAGTGCTCCGGCCGACGTCACCGCAACCGCCGCAAAGACGAGCCCACCGGCCCAGGGCGCCCATCCCCGGGGGCCCCGACAACGGCGGGTGCTACGATGCACGGGCGTTCATTGTGCGGCATCTTGAGAACGGGCCTCAACGTATGCACGACGCACGGGCCCCATCCCAGGGGACCACTACCGTTCCGCTCGGGGGAAATCCTGCCGGCGCGGATCCCCACGTCGGAGACGTCGCGGGATCGAGCGGCGATTCGCCGAATGCTACAGGCATGGTGATCACCCTCGACGACCTGCGGCGGTTTGCCGTTGCCCGCAGCCTCTTCACGCCGGCCACACTCACGCGCACCCTCAACCGGTTCGGCTATGTCCAGGCCGATCCGATCCGCGCGCCGGCGCGCGCGCAGGATCTGATCCTGCGCCACCGCGTCAAGGACTACCGCGCCGGCGACCTGGAACGCCGCTACGCGAAGCTCGACGTCGAGGAAGATTTCTTCGTCACCTACGGCTTCGTGACCGGCGCCGTCCAGGCGCTGATGCATCCGCGTCCGGATATCAGCGTCCCCGCCGAAGGGGATCGGCCCTGGCCCGCGACCCGCAGGAATCGGGCCCGGCTCCTGCTGGAGTTTGTGCGCGAACGCGGCGCGGTGCACCCGCGAGAGGTCGATGATCATTTCTCGCACGGCACGGTGAGGAACTACTGGGGCGGCTCGTCGAACGCCACGACCCAACTGCTGGACGCCATGCACTACCGCGGCCTGCTGCGCGTGGTCCGGCGCGAGGGCGGCATCCGCATCTACGCCCTGCGCCGGCACGGGCCCGGGCCGGCGAATGAGGCCGCGCGCGGCGCGCGGATCGACCGGCTGATTGATGTGGCCGTCCGCATCTACGCGCCGCTGCCCGCGGCGAGCCTGTCGTTCTTTGTGCGCCGGCTGCGCTTTGCCGTGCCGCAGTGGCGCGGAGAGCTGACGAGCGCCCTCGCGCGGGCCAAACAGCGGCTGGCGCACGCGCGCGTCGATGGGGTCGACTGGTATTGGCCGGCCGAGGAGGACGCGGCGCGCCAGACGGCGCAGGAGACGGTGCGGTTGCTGACACCCTTCGATCCGATGGTGCGCGACCGCGCCCGCTTCGAACTGCTGTGGGGTTGGGTGTACCGCTTCGAAGCCTACACGCCGCCGCCCAAACGCAAGCTCGGCTACTACGCGCTGCCGCTGCTGTGGCGAGATCGCGTCATCGGCTGGGGGAACCTATCGGTGAGGAACGGCGAACTTGCGTCTGAGGTCGGCTACGTTGAGTCGCACCCGCCCCGCGATCGCGCCTTCAAGCGCGAACTCGAAGCGGAACTGGATCGCGTGCGCGCGTTTCTGGGCCTGAAATCCTAAGCAACGGATAGCGGATGCGCATCACACCGACATATCGAACAAACGACGGCGCTTGACAAATGCCGACCCCGGAAGCAGAATGAAGAAAATCGCATAGCACCAGCACCTCCGATAAAGGCAAACCCGAAGCAATTCGGGGACGCAAAGCCACGGGACCCTCGGGGTCAGCCGGGTTACCGAAGAGGGCTCCGAACGTATAAGGCACGGGGCCCTTCGCGGGGCGCCGTGCCGTTTTCGTTTCGCACGGTTCCCTCCGCACCCTGCTGTGGTACCTGGCCGCGCGCACGTTTGGCGCTGCGTCTCCGATAGTCGCCGCACACGATCCCGCACCGGTCTATCTCGCGCACGTCGCACGCTTGGATGCCGACGCCGATCCTGGCGGGCATCCCCCCTGTCACAGGCGAGCTCTTCGCTGTCTTAGCACTGCTGTGTCTGGACGCAAGGTTCGCAGGCGATTCCGGAGGGAGGTGAATCCGTACTGCCTCGAGATCGCGGTTGCGATTAACCCACACGGAGGTGAACTGTGAGGAAAGGTGCCAGACGTTCAAAGGTCCTGTACTTTGCTGTGACGCTCGTGCTGGCGTTTTCGGTTTCGGCGTGGTATTTGGGCGCGAGCCTGCCGGCCGCCCATGCCATGGACTCGGGCAACGGCGGGGCGGGCGGCACCGGCGGTGCCGGCGGTAGCAACAATACCATCGGTTCCGGCAATGGCGCAACCGGTGGCGGGGGCGGCAACGGCGGGAACACCAACTCCGGCGTCTCCGGGAACGGCGGGAACGGTGGGGCCGGCGGGATCGGCGGCGACGGGAACTCAGGCGTGGTGGACAATAGCTCCGGCAGCTCCAACAGCAATTCTGGTGAGGCGGGGAACGGCGCGGCGGGCGGCGCGGGTGGCAACGGCGGGGACACCAACACGAACGGCTCCGGCAACGGCGGGGCCGGCGGGGCAGGCGGCGCCGGCGGCGGCGCGGCGGGGAGCCTGGCCGGCACCACCAACACGGGCGTCCAAGACAACAGCACCGGTAGCGCCAACGCGAACGCCGGTTCGGCCGGCGACGGCGGCATCGGGGGCGCCGGGGGCAACGGCGGCACGTCGAATGACTCCGGCTCGGGCAACGGCGGCAACGGCGGCAACGGCGGCGCCGGCGGCGATCCCAACATCGGCGTCCAGGACAACAGTTCCGGCAGCAGCGATTTGAATGTCGGGGCAGCGGGCACGGGCGGCGCGGGCGGCAGCGGCGGGGCCGGCGGCAACTTGAACGGCAGCGGATCGGGCGGCGGCGGCGCTGGCGGAAACGCCGGGGCCGGGGGCAACGACAACACCGGCGTTCAGGACAGCAGCTCCGGTAGCCTCGACGGCAACTTCGGCACGGCGGGCGTCGGTGGGAACGGTGGGGCCGGCGGGGCCGGTGGGAACTCCAACACCAACGGGTCAGGCATCGGCGGCGCCGGTGGCGCCGGTGGAGCGGGCGGCAACTCGAACGACGGCGTCGTGGACGGTAGCCTCGGGAGCGCGGACGGGAACGCGGGCTCGGCCGGCAACGGCGGTGCAGGTGGCAACGGCGGCACGGGCGGCAGCACCAACGACTCCGGTTCGGGCCTCGGCGGCGCGGGCGGGGCGGGCGGCACGGGCGGCAACTCGAACGTGGGCGTCGGGGACCTTAGTTCTGCGAGCGGCGACGCCAACACCGGCTCCGCAGGCAACGGTGGGGCGGGTGGCGTCGGCGGGAACGGCGGGTCGACCAACGGAGCCGCTTCGGGGAACGGCGGCGCAGGTGGCGCCGGCGGGAACGGCGGCGGCGGCAACGTGGGCGTGTTTGACGGTAGTTCCACGAGCAGCGACACGAACACGGGCTCCGCAGGCAACGGTGGAGCGGGTGGCGCCGGCGGGAACGGCGGGTCGAGCAACGTAGCCGGCTCGGGGAACGGCGGTGCGGGCGGCACGGGCGGCGCGGGCGGCAACAGCAACATCGGCGTGATTGACGCGGGCGCGTCGACCACGAGCACCAACTCCGGAGCTTCCGGCAACGGTGGTGCCGGTGGGTCGGGCGGAACCGGCGGCAACAATAACACCCTGAACTCGGGGAACGGCGGCGGCGGCGGGAACGGCGGCGGCGGCGGGAACAGCAACGAGAACAATTCGGGCAACGGCGGCGCGGGCGGCGGCGGTGGCAACGCCGGTAACGGCAACTTCAACAACTCCGGCAACGGCGGAACCGGTGGCACGGGCGGCGGTGGCGGCAACTCCAACAACAACTCGAGCGGCAACGGCGGAATCGGCGGCGGCGGCGGGACCGGCGGCGGCGGCAACTCCAACAACTCCGGCAACGGCGGGAGCGGCGGCGGCGGCGGCAAGGGCGGCAACAACAACACCTAGACGAGTCCTGGGAATCAGGTCACGGGTGGGGCGCCGGGGCACACGGCTCCGGCGCTCCACCTCCCCTTCGAAGACACCCACCAGGGTGCGCGGCAGGATGCAGTGTAGGCGACTCGCAGGTGTGATCGAATCTATGGGGGCCAATCCATGAGACAACGACGAATGACACGAAGGATCCTGACCTGTGCGGTGACCGCGTTCCTCGCCGTGGTCATCCCGGTCTGGTACGGCACGTACGCCATCCCGGCGCACGCCGGGCCGACGATCGGCAACGGCGGCGCGGGCGGCCAGGGCGGGAACGGCGGCAGCGACAACTCGAACGGTCAGGGCAATGGCGCGACCGGCGGCCAGGGCGGCGCCGGCGGCAGCAACCAGGGCGGGAACGGCGGTGACGGCGGGAACGGCGGCGACGGCGGCAGCAACCAGGGCGGAAACGGGGGCGCGGGCGGCACGGGCGGCGCCGCGGGTAACGGCGGTGGGAGCGGCGGCGGTGTGGGCGGGACCGGAGGAAACGGCGGAGGCGGAGGCAACGGCGGGAACAATACCGGCGGCCAGGGCGCATCCGGCGGCAACGGCGGCGCGGCCGGCGCGGGCGCGGCTGCTGGTGGTGACGGCGGCTGGGGTGGCGCAGGCGGACACGGCGGCAACGGCGGCAATGACAACGGGGGCGATGGAACCGCAGGCGGCAACGGGAACAATGGAACCGATGCCAGCGGCACCCAGAACGGCCTGAACGGAGCGAACGGGGCCAACGGCAAAAACGGACCGAACGACACGGCGCCTGGCCGTGGCGGCGATGGGAGCGGCGGCCCCGGCGGCTTCGCGGGAGATGGAGGAACGAACAACAGTAACTCATCGGGCAACGGAGGCGCCGGCGGCGGGGGCGGGAACGGCGGCAGCAACAACAGCGGAGGCGGCTCCTCGGGCGCCGGCGGTGTCGGCGGCCAGGGAGGGAACGGCGGGAACACCAACGACACCAACTCGGGAAACGGGGGCGCGGGCGGCGGGGGTGGCAACGGCGGGAACAACAACACCGGGAGCGGAGCCGGATTCGGCGGGAACGGCGGACAAGCCGGTGACGGCGGCAACGGAAACACCAATGGTTCCGGGAACGGCGGCACCGGGGGTTCAGGCGGGACCGGGGGCGATCTGAACACCGGACCGGGGAGCGGTGACGGCGGTGACGGCGGCCAGGGCGGCAACGGCGGAAACACCAACGACTCGGGTTCCGGGAACGGCGGGAACGCCGGAAACGGCGGGGCCGGCGGAGCCAGTAACGGCGGCAGCGGCTCCGGGAACGGCGGCGCCGGCGGCCAGGGCGGCGACGGCGGTGACCTAAACACCGGCGGGTCCGGGAACGGCGGAAATGCGGGCAACGGCGGGGCCGGTGGGGCCAACAACGGCGGGGCCGACACCGGTAACGGTGGTGCCGGCGGCCAGGGCGGCAACGGCGGCAACTCGAACGGCGGCGCATCCGGCATCGGCGGGAACGGAGCTGACGGCGGGGCCGGCGGGAGCGGAAACGGCGGCACCGACACCGGCAACGGCGGGGGTGGCGGGATGGGCGGCAATGGCGGCGACTTCAACCTGAGCGGCGCCGGCAATGGCGGGAACGCCGGAGGCGGGGGCAATGGCGGTGATGGGAACAATGGGACCGACACCGGCAACGGCGGGGCCGGCGGCCAGGGCGGCAACGGCGGCAACTTCAACACGCTGGCGGGCGGCGCGGGCGGCAGCGGCGGCACCGGCGGCAGCGGGGGCGGCGGTAACAGCGGGGCGAACGCAGGAAACGGCGGTGGAGGCGGTCAGGGCGGCGACGGCGGGAATGGGAACAACGGCGGCGGGAACGGTGGGAGTGCCGGGAACGGCGGCCAGGGCGGGAGCAACAACAACGGTGGCTCCGGCAACGGCGGTGGGGGCGGCCAGGGCGGAAACGGCGGCAGCGGCAATAGCGGGGCCAGCAACGGCAATGGCGGCACCGGCGGCGGTGGCGGCACCGGCGGCAGCGGCAACAGCGGCGGCTCCGGCAACGGCGGCGGAGGCGGCAAGGGTGGGAACGGAGGCCAAGGCAACACGTAGACACACCGTGGAGGAGACGGGCTGATACACTGGGCTGGCGTGGAGCGGATCCGCTGCCACGAAATCCGAGACGGCCACGCCAGCCGTCCGCGCGGGCCGTGTCGTCAACGATAAGGACATTCCGCGCGCCCCAAAACGGTCGAGGCCCTGGCTGGTGCCAGGGCCTCGGGCTTGGCCCGCAGGGGACCCGATCTTAGAACGTCATCCTGTCCGATCCGCGTGTGCGTTCAGCGAGATTGCCTATGCTGAGGCGCACGCCGGTTTGAACCTCCGGAACCATTTCCGGGAAGTCACCGACCTCTCGTATTCGCCCACCACGGCACCAGTAACGCCACCGATACGGCGGTAATGTAATGTGTCGCCGCGTCCGCGGGAAGATACCGCGCGGGGAAATGCCGCGTGCCGAAGTGTCCGAGGCCCGCGAGCGCGAGGAGTTGCCGGAACGGAGACGTAAACCCCGAAAGGGGGATCCCGAGCGATGGACTGGGTCCCGATGCCCCTGGCAGCTTCGCGATAAGTACCGTGGAAATCGTCGCGATCGCCAAGGTGATCACCCAGAGTGCCTCGACAGGACGGCGTACGATTCGTCCCAACCAGCCATAGAGAATGCCACCGAGAATGCCGGCCAGAAACGCGGACCAGAGTGTGGCATCCCGGGGGGGAACTCGGGCGTGCATGATGACCTCAACGCCGACGCTCGCCAGTGCAGCCACGACTCCGGCAATGGCGCCTGCACTAATGCTGGCTCCCCACCCTGGCACAACGCGAGTCTTCGAGATCGGCCATAGTCCTTCAGCCATTTGAACCACCCCCGCGGTCAACTTCGACGCACTCGCATCACACGCCCTTTGAGCGATGGGCTGGGAAAATCTTGCCAGCCGGGGATTCGACCATGCTCTGCCACCTATATACCCCCGCAGACCCACCGGCTCCGTACCCATCATATGGTAGGCCGGGGCTCGACCTCCGGTGGAATCTCTGAAACACTTTCCCCCGGGGCACGGACGTGTGCCCCGGGGGGAGGGATTTACTTCTGCCCTGCCGATCCGTCGCTGGAGCAAGACTGATTCGGGCCGCGGTTCCCGCACTGTTGGTTGGAGCTCCCTTGTCCTCGGTTGTTACCACGATCATTGTTCTGAGAAGTGGAGTTGGGCAGCCGCTGTGGAACCGGTTGAGCGATCTGCCGCTGCGGGGCCGGTTGGACAATCTGCCGCTGCGGGATCGGCTGGACGATCTGGCGCTGCGGGATCGGCTGAGCAATCTGCCGCTGCGGGATCGGCTGAATAATCTGCCGCTGCGGGATCGGCTGAACAACCTGCCGCTCTGGGACCGGCTGGACAACCTGCCGCTGCGGGATCGGCTGAACAATCTGCCGCTCTGGGACCGGCTGGACAATCTGCCGCTGCGGGACCGGCTGAACAATCTGCCGCTGCGGGATCGGCTGAACAATCTGCTGCTGCGGGGTCGGCTGGACAACCTGCCGCTCTTGAACCGGCTGAGCTATCTGCCGCTGTGGGACCGGCTGAACAATCTGCCGCTCTGGGACCGGCTGGACAACCTGCCGCTGCGGAGT
>DATGHU010000027.1 GCA_035307765.1 bacterium
AACTGGAGGTGATCGTGCAGGCCGGGTTCAACCACATCTCCATCGGCGGCCCGCTCGGCCGCACACCGGCGGAGGCGATGCGGCTGATCGCCGAACGGGTGATCCCGCACTTCAGGTCGACCACCGCGAACGTGTGACCGCGCGGCATCCGCTGGGGTGACGGATGCTGATCTGCTTCGAAGTTCCAGCCGAGCACCGGTATCTTGCTGCGAAGGCGATCCTGGTCCGACAGGACGGCATCCACGGTGCCACGGTCCAGTCCCCGAGGCGAACAGGATCAACGTTCGCTGTCCCACTGGTCCTCGGCATACACGCATTTCTTGCGCAGTCTTCAAGAGGACGTCAAGATTGACGGTCACTGGCCCCGGACATCTCCGAGAGGAGGAGTCGGAATGCAGACGGCAAAATCTGGGGCGATCATCGAGCGCATGTTCTTGTTCGCCCGGAGGTGATGGTTACGGCGACCCGCAACCGCACGCTCGGTCTGGGCATGGTGCACGAGATCGGTACCGGAGTGCCGACCAACACCGCTGAACAGCTGTTGGTCAACGGCGATCCCACCACCGATCTGCGCGATCTGCGGTGCGCGAGCGCGGCCGCAGGGGCGCAGAGCGACACGGGGGTCTCGATCCGAGCGGTCAGCATCGCGCCGGTGCAGTTCGCGAGCGGGGGCGCCGCGGTCGAGGCGATCCTCTACCGATGCCAAGCGCAAGGCAACGACGCGCCCGCGCTGGTCATTTCAACAGGGGCGGATCGCAATATCAAAGGGCTGGAATGGCTCTCACTCCCGTTGGCTCAACGCGGCTACATGGTACTGACTCAGCATTACCGCGAGGGTGAGACTCGGTTCCATCTGCGCGACGAGGAAGACATCCAAAATGCCATCTCCTATCTTGAGCAGGTGTCCGATGTCGATGCGCGCCGAGTCGGCATCGTCGGGCACTCTCGGGGCGGCAGCGCCGTGCTTCGCGCCGCGGCGAAGGATGCTCGCGTGCGTTCCACGGTGGCGATGAACGCGCCCACGGATTACGCGCGGTGGACCCGAGGGATCCAGCATTACGCCCCCGGTGAATATCGTTCGGCGATTACGCGCTACGGGGCTACGCCGGACGACGACCCTCATTACTATCAGGCGATCTCGCCGATTACTTACGCAGGTCGGATCAAGACGCCGGTGTTGCTGGTGCAAGGCGGGAACGACCTGCGTACTCCGGCCGATCATGCCCAGTGGATGTATGATGCGCTCGTCGAGGCGGGGAATCCACGCGTCAGGCTCGAGGTCTTGCCCGGGTTGGGGCATGCCTTTGAAGCTGACGGTGGATACGGCTTCGAGAAGGTCGTGGCGCTTGTCCACCAATGGTTTGCTGATACGCTATGATGCTGTTTCGAAGGCTTCACAACCTGCGGTTCTCAAGACGGGGTTGCTGACGGTCAATGAACACACACGGCTCGAATCTTGAGCGGACGGACACAGTCACAGGCGTTATGGCCTTCGATGCGATCCCGTGATTCCACGCGGAGATGGCTTTGCTTCGTGCGTGGCGAAGCGAAAGGATCGCTGATGACGGGATACTTGCCGGGGCCTCGTGCAGAGCTGTGTGACGCTGTCGGCACAGCGCGGGGGCCGAGGCGGGATCTCGCGCGGGCCCTTGTGGCTGGCGGTCGCCGCGCACCGGTCGTGTGAGAGGCATGGATTCACGCGCTCCCCGGGACTGCAAACAGGAACTTTCGGCGTGATGGGTGGGCGCATGCACGGGCGCACCGAAGAGGCGATCGTTATGGCAACGCGTGACAACCCGCGTAATCTCCGCAGGACGCAGACGATCGATGCTGTAGCGCCCGGCGATCCTGCCACCGGCCTGTCGGCGTTCCCGCGCGTGAACGCAGCCGCGCATGCGCAGACCGACACGGGCACGCCGCGCCGAGAGGTTAGCATCACGCCACTGACGTTCGCGAGCGAGGGCGCCGCGGTCGAGGCGATCCTCTACCGATGCCCAGAGATCGGGGACGGGATGCCCGCACTGGTCGTTTCAACAGGGGCGGGTCGTAACAATAAGGGACTGGAATGGCTCTCGCTCCCCTTGGCTCAGCGCGGCTACGTCGTTCTGACTCAGCGCTTCCGCGACAGTGGGACTCGGTTCCATCTGCGCGACGAGGAAGACATCCAGAATGCCATCTCCTACCTCGAGCAGTTGCCCTATGTCGATGCACGCAGAGTAGGGATCGCCGGTCGTTCTCGGGGAGGGAGTGCTGTGCTTCGCGCCGCCGCGAAGGATGCCAGGGTGCGGTCCACCGTGGCGATGTGTGGGCCCACGGACTACGCGCGGTGGATCCGAGGGATCCAGCACTACTCTCCCAGCACATACCGTTCGGCGATCAAACGCTACGGGGTCACGCCGGACGACGACCCCCAATACTTTCAAGCGATTTCGCCGATTAGTTACGCAGGGCTGATCAAGACACCGGTGTTGCTGGTGCAAGGCGGGAGCGACCTGCGAACTCCCGCCGATCATGCCCAGTGGATGTATGAAGCGCTCGTCGAGGGGGGGAATCCACGCGTCAGGCTCGAGGTCTTGCCCGGATTGGGGCATGCTTTCGAGGATGGATTTGGCGGGTACGGCTTCGCCAAAGTCGTCGCACTGGTCCAGCATTGGTTCGCCGAGACGCTCTGACGATAAATCGCGGGGGGACCGGTCTTCTCAAACGGGCTGTGAGAACGTCGGCCGAGCATCGTTGGCGAGGCGCTCTTCGAGTCTCCGGGGTCACGGGTCGCGGGGAGGCGAGAATGCCGCGGTGAACTGAGATCGATGAGACGGTATGGTGGTGTGATCAAGAACCGAAAGGAACACCGCCCATGAACACTCCGAGCACCACGCATGATGCAAGGATGCTCAACTCACTCCGGTGGAGACTGATTGGGCCGTTCCGGGGTGGTCGTGTCGTGGCCGTCGCCGGCGACCCCGAGCGTCCGTTGGTGTTCTACTTCGGCTCCACCGGTGGCGGAGTGTGGAAGACCGAAGATGCCGGGTGGATCTGGCAGAACATCTCAGATGGCTTCTTTCGGACGGCATCGGTGGGGGCCCTCGCGGTGGCGGACGCCGATCCGAATGTCATCTACGCCGGGATGGGTGAATGCTGCATCCGTAACAACATCGCGCACGGTGACGGCGTCTATCGGTCGACTGACCAGGGACGCACATGGGAATCGGTTGGGTTGGCAGAGACGCGCTCCATCGCTCGCATTCGGGTCCATCCGCGTGATGCCAATCTGGTGTATGTCGCGGCACTCGGGCACACGTTCGGCGCCCACCCGGCGCGCGGCGTATTCCGGTCTGCCGACGGCGGCAGGTCATGGAACCGGGTGCTCTTTCGGAACGACCGGGCCGGGGCGTGCGATCTGAGCATGGATCCCACCAATCCGCGCATCCTCTTTGCCGCCATTTGGGAAGCGCACCGCACTCCATGGGAGATGAGCAGCGGAGGTCCCGGGAGCGGTTTGTTCAAGACGACCGACGGCGGGGACTCCTGGACCGAGATCACCGACAATCCCGGTCTCCCTCGCGGTATCAAGGGCCGGATCGGCGTGGTGGTGTCGCCGGCGCTCCCGAACAGAGTCTGGGCAGTCGTCGAGGCGGAGGAGGGCGGCGTTTTCCGCTCAGACAATGCCGGCGCGACCTGGACCCGCGTAAACGGTGAGCGCGAGCTGCGACTGCGGCCGTACTATTACAGTCACATCTTCGCGGACCCAGTGGATGCCGATACGGTCTATGTCGCCAATCAAGATCTATGGAAATCGGTGGACGGCGGCCGCACATACACGAAGCGGGCGTTGCCCCACGGCGATCACCACGACCTCTGGATCGATCCCAAGAACCCGCAACGCATGGTGAACGGGAGCGACGGCGGTGGAAGCGTCTCTCTCAACGGCGGCGACTCATGGTCGACGATCTACAACCAGCCCACGGCCGAACTCTATCACGTTACCGCGGACAACAGTTTCCCCTACCGCGTCTACGGCGCCCAGCAAGACAATACGACCCTCTCCCTCCCGAGCAGTACGACCGAGGGGGCGATCACGTATTGCGCTTTTTACGATGTGGGCGGGAGCGAATCCGGCTACATCGCAGTCAACCCCGACAATCCCAATATCATCTTCGCCGGTATCTACGGACAACAAGGCATGTTGACTCGGTATGATCACCAGACCGGTGAAGTCCGGGATATCACGGTGTGGCCGGAAAACGCGGCGGGCTGGGAGGCGGGCAGGCTGAAATATCGTTTCCAGTGGACGTTCCCGATCGTCCTCTCGCCCCACGATCCGCACGTCCTCTACGCGACCGGTAATCATGTCTTCAGAACGACGAACGAAGGCGCCCGGTGGGAGGCTATCAGCCCCGATCTTACGCGGAATGATCCGACGAAGCTGGGGTCCTCTGGCGGCCCGCTCACGCCAGAGAATGCCAGTACGGAGTACTATTGCACGGTGTTTGCCTTCTGCGAGTCTCCGGTGCAACCGGGCATCCTGTGGGCCGGATCCGACGATGGGCTGATCCACATCTCAACGGACAACGGGCGCACCTGGGAGAACGTCACGCCCGCGATCCTCCCCGAGTGGGCGTTGATCAGCACCATCGAAGCTTCTCCACACGATCCTGCTACGGCGTACGTGGCCGCGACGCGGTACAAACTGGACGACTTGCGGCCGTACCTGCTGAAGACCACCGACTTCGGGAAATCCTGGCAGTTGATCGCGAACGGCCTCCCCGAGGATCTCATCACGCGTGTGTGCCGCGAGGATCCCGTCCGCCGGGGGCTCCTGTACGCTGGCACCGAGACCGGCGTCGTCTTCAGCGTGGATGATGGCGCGCACTGGCACCCTCTGCGGAACGGACTGCCGACGGTCCCGGTGCACGACCTGGTGGTGAAGAACGATGAACTCGTGCTGGCGACGCACGGCCGTTCGTTCTGGACGCTGGATGACGCCTCGCCGATACGACAACTGACCGAGGAGGTGCGCGCGGCACGAATCCACCTGTTCACGCCGCGGGCGACGCCGCGCGTAAAAGTGCGCGGGCTCGCTCTCAGGACAGGCGGACCGCTGAGCTACGCCATTGCGGGCGGCCTGGGCGTCACCGCGCTGGAACGCGACGGTTCGCCGGTGCTGCTCGATGCCGGTCAAAACCCTCCCACCGGAGTGCTGGTGCATTACTACTTCCGCGAGAAGCCCATGGACGAGGTCAAGCTGGCATTTCTGGACGACTCGGGACTTCTGCTCCGCGAGTTCTCAAGCAAGCCGGTTGCGGCGCCGTCGCCGTCTCGCATGGTCCATGCCGCCCCGAGCACCGAACAGGTCACCGTCCCCGCGGAGCAGGGGGCCAATCGATTCGTCTGGAATATGCGCCTCGCTGGGGCGCGTGAAATACCGGGGGTCTCGATGGTGGTCGGATCTCTTGATGGCCCAATCGTGCTCCCGGGGACCTATCGCGTCCGGCTAACCGTAGGGGACCTCACGCTGGAGCGCTCGTTCGACATCCGTCGGGACCCCCGGCTCACCCTGACGGACGACGACCTGCGGGCACAGTTCGACTTCCTGGTTGCGGTGCGCGACAAAATTACTGAGGTACACGACGCCGTCCTTGACCTGCGCGACATACGAACCCAGGTGCAATATTGGATGTTTCGGATCGAAGGCCTGCCCGGCAGCGGTGCGCTGGCGGGCGTGGCCAACGAATTGGGTTCCGCCCTGGACGGCATAGAGGACGCCTTGATTCAATCGCGGTCCGAAACCTTCGGGGGGCGGTTTCAGTATCCCGTCCGCCTGAATAATCAGTTGGCCACCCTCGGCCATGTGACCGGCATGGGGACGGCAGCGCCGACCGACCAAGCGCGCGAGTTGTTCGCGGAGCTCCGCGCGAAGACAGATGCACAGCTCGACCGATTGGCTGAGGTCAAGCGCAGAGAAGTCGCAATGTTTGGCAACGCACTGCGGGAACTCGGGATCCCGCCGATCTGGGTGCGCGGCAGAGGCAGCAGGGGTTAACGGACCAGGTTCAACGAGCTGCGGGAGGTCAGCCGATCAATCAACGGCCCAACACCGCCGTTCCGCGTTTACTGGGAAGAGCGCTAGCCCGCCGTCATCGTGGCACGCAGCCATTCTACACAGGCCGCGGGGAACAACGCCGCGGTGACGACGAATAGCCTGCCGACGAGCAGCCATTCAACGGCACCGCTGTGTTGATTCGGGTCCCATCGAACACTCCCTCGATCCAATCTCGCCAAATCCGCGTGACCAGGAATGCCAGGCCGGTTACGAAACCGAGGATTGTCTCGAGCCAAACCTGGACTCGTAAGCTCCTCGTCATCACGACCTTCATTCCCTGCGGATTCTGATCACCCACACGAGTACTTCCCGTTCAACACCCCCCAATTCTTGTCGCGACGGGAGAGACCCACGGCGTCGGCATGCAGGCCCGATCGGCGCTCATGCCTCCAGCCACGTCTTCTCATTCACGGTGAGCGTACCGGTGCGCAGGAGAATCGGGTTGTGGAGCCTGCGGCTCATCCCGGCGGTTTCCTTGGGTTGCAGGAGCCAGACGGCCGGCACCTGCTGCGCGAGGACGTCTTGTGCTTGTCGGAGCAACGCGTCACGGCTGGCTTCTGTCGACGTCCGCTCCGCCTGGGTAGTCAACCGATCAAGGTCCGCGTCACAGAAGCCGGCCGTGTTGGCGCCGGTGGGACGGAAGAACTGGCACCCGAACCGCGTCTCGATGGCATGCACGGCGTCCACGTCCGACCAGGCATCGAACCACATCTCCAGAGGGCTGTGTCTCGGATCCATGCGGATTAATTCCAAGTACCGCGCGGACTCCACGGTTTCAAGGTTGATCGTGACCCCGATCGCCTGCAGCTGCTGTTGTATGGCCTGCTCGAGTTCGTAGTCCTTCAGGTAGCGTCCCTTCGGCCCCACCATGTGAGTGGAAAACCCCTTGGGATACCCGGCATCGGCGAGCAGGCGCTGCGCTTTGGCTGCGTCGTGCGGGTAGCCGGTCACGGTCGCATAACCGGCCATGCCACGGGGAATCAGCGAATGAAGTGGCTCCGCGAGGGTTCCGTACAGGGCGCGCACAATCGAGATTTGGTCGGCGGCGTAGTTGAGCGCCTGCCGCACCCGCAGGTCGCTGAAGGGTTTCTTGAGGACGTTCATCCCGACAAAAAAACTCCAAAGGGTCTCAGTGGTCTGAACCGTGAGGCGCGAATCTTGCAAGATGCGCGGCACCAGTTCGGGAGGGATATGCAGGACGAGCTGCACGTCTCCGGACGTTAGCGCGATCATCCGCGCCGAATCGTCGGCGATCGGCCGGATGGTCACCTGGTCCAACAGGGCTTTCGACCCCCAATAGTTGTCGTTCCGCACCATGACCAGTCGTTCGCCGTCCACCCACTCCACGAACTTGAAGGGACCCGTGCCCACCGGATGGCGGGCCAGGTCCTTCCCGTACTGTTGAAACGCCGCGGGGCTCTCGATGGCGGCCCCGATACCGGCCAGGCGCGTCAAAAACGCGGCGTCCGTAAACTTCGTGCGAAACTGCACCGTGGCGTCATCGATGACCGCGACGCTCTCGACATACGGCACCCAGTAGCTGGCGCGGAACGGCTTTTCCTGACCGATCATGCGATCAAAGTGCGCTTTGACCGCCCCGGCGTTAAAGCGGGTTCCGTCGGTAAACGTCACGCCCTGTCGGAGTTTAAACGTCCACGTCGTCCCCTCCGAAACCCAACTGACGGCCAGGTCAGGCTTCAGCCGGAGATCCGGAGTGTACCGGACCAAGTAATCGTAGATCATGAATTCAGGGGCCGAAGAAATGGTGTCGCCGCCGTACGCCGGGTCCAGACTGATGATGTCCGCGCTGGACGCGTAGACCAGTGTTCCGCCGCGTTTCGGAGCCTGCGCCGCGCTGACGATCTTGCCAGCCGATCGGGGCGCGAAGAACGAGGTTGCGCTGGCCGCAGTTCCGATGCCCCACCGCAGGAGGTCTCGCCGCGTCATCCCGTTCCGCCCTGGGGTTCTCGGTGCCATGTCCATCACCCCCACCGAATGTGTGCCGGTGCCGGATGCCCGCACCTACCCGTCCGGGCGTTAGACTCGTGCTCTGTCGAGTCCCCTCGTCCGGTCCACCGTTCGATCAACCGATTCGATTGCGGTGTTGATCGCATGCACCAGTTTGTTCCGTTCTCGGATTAGCCGGACATGCAACGCCTTCCGTTCGTCACTCCCGGGCGCCAGTGCGCCCAGTTGTGCCGCCGATTGAAGACCAGGAATTGCGGGCACCGGCGCCGCGGGATCGTGGTCGAAGGGCCCGGCCGCGGTGTACGTGACCGGGATGAGCGTCCGGCCGAGTTGCATCAAGGCATCGTTGATGGCGGCAGCGGCGGCGCGCTGTCTGCGCGTCCCGCGTCCGGGGATCGCGCGGATGTGCTCCATCGCGACCGCCAGACGCTCCGTCGCTGCCGCGAGGCGATCCAGGGCGTCAAGCGGCGGGGCCATGTCGAACGCATCCCCCGCGGCGGCCTGCAAGCCGCGGAGTACCTCTCGTAATTCCGCGACGGTCTCCCGATAGTCCAGTGGCAGAACGGGTGCGGTACACCACCACCACAGCACCAGAGCATAGACTTGGGCATCACGATGCAGGTTGGCCCGATCGACCTTATCGATGGTATCGTCCACCGTATGCCACCACCATCCCAACCGGTGGTGAAGCGTGGCCCCTCCGGATTCGTCGCCTGCGCCCTCGGCCGGAGGTTGCGTGGAAAGGTCACTGAACATCGACGGGACCCCGATGCCCCAAAACGATTGATCTGCGTTGTGTCTGAGTCGGCGCTGCTGGAGTTCCTGGCCAGTCACGTCCCGAATACCCCGTGCCGCCAGCGCCCAGGTCTCCGCCATGGTTGGCGCCTCGCTGAGCACGGTGGCACCCTTCCCTCCGGGCGAGTCGATATTCAGATGGAGCACCGCGCGTTGATACAACTCTTGCCAGTACTGGTCCGCGTACCAGCTGGAACCCGAGTACCTTCCGTGCGAATGCCCCGACCAGAAGGCAAACCGGATGCCTCGGCGCAATCGTGCCCGTCGACGGCTGAAGATGCGCGCCAGCTCTACCATCACCGCGTTCGCGCTGCCGTTGTCCATCGACCCGTGGTACCAGGAATCCACGTGCCCGCTGAACAGGATGAACCGATCCGTCTCGTGTCCCGCGAGGTCGGCGATGAGAATCGGCGTCTTGCGCCATCGGGTGTCTACCGCGGCGCGGATGTTCACCCGGAGCGTCCCGTTTTGTGCGTGCGCCCGCAGGGCCGCTCCATCGGTTTGCGAAACCGACACCGCCACGACCTTGGGAAGCATGCCCATTGCTTCCGGAGTAGGGGATCCCCACACCGTCGAAACAATGGACTCGTATAAGTGTGCGGGATTGATAAAGATGATCCCGAGTGCGCCGGCGTGTTCGGCGAGACGGGTGGGCCCGGGCATGGCGAGGCCATCGACCAGCGCCACCTTACCGCGCATCTGGGCCCCGCGGTAGCCGGCCCCAACAGCCACCACCTCAGTGTCCAGCCCGCCCGGCGGCGTCGACGCCGCGAACGAATGGGTAATACAGCGGATCGTGTTTCGGGCGGGTGCGGTGACCTCGAGCGCAGCCTCGCCCGGCCATGAAATAAGCGCATCATGACGGTCGCGCTGGACCGTGAGCCCGAACCCCTTGAGGATCGCCTCCAAATAGTCGAACGCGTACCCTTCTTCCTCGCTACCGGATAACCGCACCCACCGGGAAAGATCGGATGTATACCGCATGAGCTTCGACGGAGAGATCGCATCTTTGATTTGTCGTTCAGGATCCTTCTGCATGTATCACCTTAGGCTACCGTGATGGAGTCCGGCGGATGCCGAGATCGGCCGTCGCTGTGTACGCGCGGCCGCGGCTATGCCTCGAGCCACGTGTGCCCGGTGACCGTCAGCTGCTCGGAGTTCATCAGCGCCGGATCGTGCTGTTTGCGGCTCATACCGAGCGCCTGCTTGACTTGGAGCAGCCATATGCTCGGGGCCAGCTGGGTAATGAGGTCCTGGGCCTGATTGAGCAGCGCGTCGCGGGCCGTCTGATCGATGCTACGTTCCGCCTGGACGACCAGCTGGTCGAAGCCGAGATTGCAGAACCCCGCGTTGTTGGCCCAAGGGGGCGGAGGGAGTGACAGTCCCAGCGGTTCTCGGTGATTTGACCAGCCTCATTGCCAGACCATGCATCGAGCCAGATCTCTGGCGGGCTGCTGGTGGCGACAGCCGAATGAGCTCGAGGTACCGGGTACAGGTGGGCGCGTATCTTGATTAGACCAGTGAGTAGGGTACACTCCGCGCCTTCCACCACCTCCACATCCTCCGGGGAAGGCGCGGCGATCGGCCCAACCGCCTGAATCCGCTCTCCATGCGCCAGGACGTCCTGGAGCGCCACGCCGGGGTGTCCGGTTCCATCGATGACGCGAATGCTGCGGAAGAGCAGAGTGGACTGAGCGGCTGTCACGTCGCGGCCTCCATACGCGAAGTTCCGGCGCGGGGCTCAGTATAGACGTTCCCAAGGCCGGAAGGCAATGTGCGCCGCGACCGGTTCGGACGCGCGCCCGCGGTCAAGGTGCACACCCGTCGCCGATCGCCTCCGCGAAGTGGCAGGCGACCAGGCGTGCCGGGCCGAGTGGCCGCAGGGCGGGTTCGGTTGCACTGTGCAGGATGCCCAGTCATGCGTTGAGGAGACTGTGTGCCCCAGCTATTGCCGGATCCGGCGGGCCGGTCGCATACTTGGAGGCGATAGCGGAGAGACACGCCCGGGCCAACGCGCAGACGGCTTCCGTTCGTGTGTGACGTCCAACCCTTGACCTGCGGCGCCCTGAAGGGATGAGCCTCGACCAGCGCAGGCGTGAGCGTGAGGTCGTGCGGGGTTGCGCTGGATTATAGAGGAGGCACGGCGCGATGGGAACCGAGTACGTGAAGTTCGGCGTTCGGCTGCTCGACGATCTCGGCGGCGCCCGCGACCTGGTGGCGCTTGCCCAGCTAGCCGAGCGGCTGGGGTTCGACACCCTCTGGTACCCTCACGACATGTTCCACTTGAACTCGTGGGTGCTGAACTCGGCCGTCGCCCAAACGACCTCCCGGATCAGACTGTACGCCCGCACCAATGTCTACACCACCGATCCGGCCGAGATCGCGACCTATATCGCGACCCTCGACGACATCGCCCAGGGACGGGCGAGTGCGACCATCGGGCTGCACAACCTCGACGCCATCACGTGGGTCGGGATGCAGGGGAGCGACGTTCTGCAGCGGGTGCGGGAAGCGACCGACATCGTCCGGCGGTTGCTGCGCGGCGAGGTGGTGGCGTACGGCGGGCAGGTCTACCGGTGGACCGAGAAGGCGTACCTGCGCGTCAAGCCGTACCGGGCTGACGTGCCGATTCTGATCTGCCCGGTGGGGGACGAGTTCATGGAACTGAGCGGCGAGATCGGGGACGGGACGCTGCCGATGGTTACCCCACCGGCATCGGCCTCACTCATTATGGAGCCGATTCAGCGGGGACTCCGGCGGTCGCAGACCCCCGGCCGGCGCTTCGATGCGTGCGCGTTCGTGTGGATGGCGATCTCCGAGGACCGGGACGAGGCGCGCAACATGCTCGCGGATGTGGTCGCCTATTTCGGCACCTACCTGGACCCCCGGGCG